>CAYUMZ010000161.1:0-4721 GCA_964446105.1 uncultured Gammaproteobacteria bacterium
GACTGATTTTTGAGCATTTTAAAATAATGAGCCCTACCTTCGAAATCGACCTCCGTAAAGCCCTGAACGGGGATTTTGACGGGCTTAGGGAAAAATTCATCCCACTTCCCCTCTTCAATTGATTCTAAACGCGCCCAACCGCCTAACGGCAATCGCCCCTTCTGCAATTGACGACGACCCCAGGGCAGCCACATCACCCCACCTGCTTTCAATAAAACCGGTAATTTTGCTTGTGATTGACTAAAATCAATTTTAAGTGTTCTGTGCGCCTCTGGATAAAAAACAGCCTGACACATGCCTCCCCTCCCAATTCTTATGCCCGTCCATTATACGGTACATTTTGAGAACATTCAAGGCGACTGTTTTACCGACCTACACTATGATAATGGATATCATGCTGAGACACTGTCATAGGGTGGTACATATTCCGACCATCAAAAATGACAGGGTTTTTTAGCGACGTTTTAATTTGAACAAAATCAGGATTAGAATACTCCGTCCATTCTGTAGAAATCGCTAATGCGTCTGCATCCTGAAGTGCATCATACGCTGATTGAGCGTAATAAATATTTTTGCGTTCACCCAAAATTAAACGCGCATTTTTCATCGCAATAGGATCATGAACACGCACACGTGCACCAGATGATAAAAGATCTTCAATTAAGACTAAACTGGATGCTGCTCGCATGTCATCAGTGTTCGGTTTAAATGCGAGACCCCACAATGCAATTGTTTTATTGAGTAAATCGTCTTGAAAATATTTTCGAATTTTTTCAAATAATATATGCTTTTGTTTTTCGTTGACTACTTCCACAATTTTTAAAATTTCCGCTTCATACCCGACATCTGAGGCTGTTTTTTGCAAAGCTTGTACATCTTTAGGAAAACAAGAGCCACCGTAGCCACAACCTGCGTATAAAAAATGTTCACCTATCCGAGGATCCATACTCATTCCTCGACGAACTTGTTCGATATCAGCGCCCAGTCGTTCGGCAATATGACTCATCTCATTAATAAAGCTAATTTTTGTGGCTAAAAATGCATTCGAGGCATATTTTGTGAGTTCGGCTGAGGGTGTATCCATCACAATAAAACGTTGGCCTGCATCAATAAGCGGTGTATAAAGCTGACGTAATTTTTTAGCCGCACGCTCAGTATCTGCACCCACAATTATTCGATCAGGATTCATGAAATCTTGAATGGCAGCACCTTCACGTAAAAATTCGGGGTTCGATGCAATATCAAATTCAACATTTTTTCCTCTTAATTCTAAACTTTTTTGAATAATGTTTTTAACTTGATTGGCAGTTCCTACAGGTACCGTTGATTTATTCAAAATCAATGCATAATTTTCTAAATTTTCTCCAATAGTTTTGGCAACTTCGAATACAGCGGTTAAATCTGCAGCACCGTCTTCACCCGGCGGAGTGCCTACTGCGATAAATATGATCTCAGCATGTTTGACTGCTTGTGTAGCCTGAGTCGTAAACTGAATTCGGTTCGATGCAATATTGCGTTGCAACATTTCAGATAAACCCGGTTCGTACAGGGGAGATTCGCCTTGATTTAACAACGCTATTTTTTCTGCATTAATATCCATGCAACAAACATGATTGCCAATATCTGCAATACAAGCACCTGTTACTAAGCCTACATAGCCCGTGCCAAAAATTGTTATCTTCATATTTTGAGTTCCATTAAAAACAGAGCGAAATTAGACGCGTTAGAATGATCGGTGTCAAGGCAGGATGGTGTCACAGGATGGGGTCAGGCCTAACATTGAAACACTGTTTTGAAGTCAGATCTACTCGACCCTGTTTCTTTGGAACAATGTTTCAATGTTAGGCCTGACCCCATCCCGCACTCCATCCTCTGATATTCCGGCACAAATTCAGAGAGCAAACTTACCAATTCCTCATCGCTACCCCTATCGATATCAGTCCGTAACCTATTGTATTTAAACAATAAAGCCTCCCACTCTTCCGCACGATGTTGGGCTTGAAGAATTTTAGGATGATGAGTGCGAGTAAGCCCTTCCCTTTCATGAAAGAGCTCTTCAAACATTTTTTCACCCGGCCGTAAGCCTGTGAATACAATCTCAATATCTTCTCCGGGAATATGCCCCGCTAATTTAATCATTTGAGTAGCAAGATCGACAATTTTGACAGATTCGCCCATATCCAAAACAAATATTTCACCGCCATTACCCATGGTCGTGGCTTGCAAAATTAACTGCGTTGCCTCAGGAATTGTCATAAAATAGCGAGTAATTTCAGGATGCGTCACGGTTACAGGACCACCTTCTTCAATTTGTCGCTTAAATAGCGGCACTACAGATCCTGCTGATCCCAAAACATTTCCAAAACGTACGGTAATAAAGGCCGTATTCGAATAGGCATTAAAATTCTGACAAAATATTTCAGCGGCTCGTTTTGTTGCACCCATAATATTAGCTGGATGCACAGCTTTATCAGTTGAAATCAAAACAAATTTATTGACTCCCGCTCGCACTGATTCTTCCGCTAAAATTTGTGTCCCCATGACATTATTGCGAAGTGCAACTCGAATTTGTGACTCTAACATAGGTACATGTTTATAGGCTGCCGCATGAAAAACTAACTCGATACAGTGTTTCTGAAAAACTCGTCGCAATGCGACTCGATCGGTAATATCTTCTAAATAGAAGTCACAATGTAATTCAGGAAAACCATCTGAGATCGCTAATTGTAATTCGTACAATTGATGTTCATTCTGATCAATAACAATTAAATGCTTTGGGTTTAATCTCGCAATTTGTCGGCAGAGTTCAGATCCTATAGAACCTGCCCCACCCGTCACCAATATACTTTTATCAGAAATACCCGCTGTTATTTTCTCCCACTCTAATGTGACAGGATCTCGACCCAATAAATCTTCTAATGAAACTTGTCTAAGCGCATCTACCAATACACGCCCTTGTGTTAAATCATTCACACTCGGTAATGTTCGATACTCTACTTTTGCTTCTTCGCATAATTTCACGACACGACGGATAATTTCAGCTTTAACGGACGGCATCGCAATAATAACAAGTTCAATCGCGTATTGTCCTACAACTTTAGGGATATCATCTAATGGACCTACAACCCTTACTCCTTGAATTTCTTTACCTAAACTGCGAATTTTATCATCGACAAAAGCAACAGGTTGAAAATCATGATGACGTCGCAGCAAATCACGCACTAAATTTTCGCCTGCTTCTCCTGAGCCCACAATTAAAACGCGTTGTCCTTTTAAAAAATATCCATAATCTTTAAACCAACGAAAGACAAATCGCGAACCACCTAAAAATGTAATGAGCAATAATCCATATAAAAGAGGTACTGAGCGAGGAATTGCATCCAATCGATTAATTAAAAACAAGCTAATGCTGATCAGTAGAAGGCCTGCAAGAGCGACTTTAATGATACGCATTAGATCTGGCATGGAAGCAAAACGCCAAATACCCCGATAGAGCCCGAAAGTCCAATTCACAGCGACTTGTAAAACCATGACGATAGGCAATGCCACCAATGCTGAATGCCAAAACTCGGATGGAATGATATCTAAATTAAATCGTAACCAATACGCGCCCAACCATGCGATTGGAATAACAAGGAGATCATGGGCAAATACGGTGATGCCATGTCTTAGGCGAACTAGAATTGTGTTTATTTGTGTCATGTGCATATGGTCACAAGGCCTCATGAACGTGTCAAGGGGCAGCTAAGGCTAGTGAGAGTCTGATTTTTACGCGGTGGCTAGCTCGAGGGCATCGACTAATGCATTGACAACTTTGTCTTGATCTTCGTGTGTTAAATATGGATGAAAAGGCAAACTTAACACTTTTTGTGCCGCATTTTCTGCGTTTTGTAAATGCTTCACATTCGGATACTCATCGATAAATATTGGCTGTAAATGCAAAGGTACAGGATAATGGACTGCCGTAGGAATCCCCTGCTCCTGCAACAATTTTTGAACTCTATCTCGATCTTCAACTTGAATAGTATATTGAGCATACGCACTAAAATTATTGGGTGTAATATACGGATGAGCAATATACGGTTTCAATAATTGATCATACCGAGCAGCAATTGCAGCACGCTTTTCTAACTCATCAGGAAAAATAGCTAATTTAGACTGTAAAATTGCTGCCTGCAACGTATCAAATCGTCCGTTCAATCCTAATCGAACATGATGATAACGCGAACGCTGACCATGATGACGGATTAATCGCATTTGATCTGCATAATTATCATCATTCGTAAAGCAAGCCCCACCCTCTCCATAACAACCTAATGGTTTAGCAGGAAAAAAACTTGTAATACTAATTTGCCCAAAACAGCCAGATCGTTTTTTATTTTGACTCGCTCCAAAACTCTGTGCAGCATCTTCAATCAATAATACATTATTATCTTGAGCAATTTTTTCAATAATCGGATAATCGGCACACTGTCCGTACAAATTAACTGGCAAAATGACTTTTGTTTTAGGTGTAATCGCCGCAGCGATTTTATGAGCATCGATATTATACGTACGGGGGTCAATATCAACAAAAACAGCTTTTGCGCCCAACAACTTAACCATAGAAGCCGTTGCAACAAAAGTAAATGGAGTGGTAATCACCTCATCATCTGGCTCAATGTCCATCGCCATCAATGCAATTAACAACGGATCGGTTTCACTAGCCACTGTATTACAAT
>CAYUMZ010000162.1:0-4716 GCA_964446105.1 uncultured Gammaproteobacteria bacterium
AGATAGCCCGCTAATCACAATCCCTGTGGGAGCTAGCAACCTCAACCTCAGCTTCGATCATTACGTCGCAACTGAACAAGGTTGGGATGGCGGCAACTTAAAGGTGAGCGTCAATGGTGGACCCTTCCAAATTGTCCAAGCGGCTGATTTTGTTTACAATCCCTATAACCTGGTTCTGCAAACAGTGGGTGCTGGTAACACTGATCCGATGGCTGCCCAGCCCGCGTTCAGTGGAACGGATGCGGGGACAGTTAAAGGCTCATGGGGGCGTTCAATCGTCAATCTTGTGCCCTATGGCGCTACACCTGGCAGCACCATTCGTTTACGCTTCGACTTAGGTAGCGATGGTTGCAATGGGGTGATAGGTTGGTACCTTGATGATGTAACCGTCTATCAATGCAAACCTTAGTTTGTCTTACTTGTCTATCGCAAAGGCACCGTTTGGAGACGGTGCCTTTTCTATAATTGGTAGCGTCGCATCTTGAATTGTGCAAGGTTTTAGGAAATCAGAATGGTTTTTAATCGAGCAGCTTGATAAATTTTCTGTTTCTATATTAATAATAAGGATAATAAAATTGAATACAAAATACCTTGCAAAATTCAAGATGCCACACTGGTTATTTACTATGACTACTCAAAATAGTGGCGCACGAGCTCAGTGAACTGATTAATTTTTGTGCATTGCATTAATTTCATCAAGAATTCTTGGTTAGAATGAATAGCGTTGCGAGCATAATATTTCCCCATCTTGCGTGCTTGTAGCACCGCCCGGTACTCATTATCTAGTTTTGCTAAGCGCTCAATATGGTCTATAAAAATTTCAGCGATAATTTTAGGTGTGGGTTTACTAAAATTTTCTTGCTGAAATTGTGCAGTGAGTTCAGCAAATAACCATGGTTGTCCCATGCTTGCACGTCCAATCATTACTCCTGCGCAATTTGTTAAATTGAGCATGGTCATAAGGGAATTAAAATCATGCACATCGCCATTGCCAATGACAGGGATTTTTACAGCATCAACTAATCGTTTTATTTGCGCATAACGACATCGGGTGTCGTAATTTTCACTCCAATGTCGACCGTGTACCACTAGGGCATCAGCGCCTTCTTGTTCAATAATATTTGCCAGTAGTACATCATCCTGATCGTCTTCATCGCCACTAACACGGATTTTTATCGAAATTGCAGCGTCGGTATTATTGCGTAAACATTTAACCAGTTCTTGCAGCTTGGCAGGTTCGCTCAGTAATTTTGACCCTGCACCACGACGCCGTATTTTATTCACAGGGCAGCCACAATTTAATTCAATTATTTCAGGACGAAGTGTGTTGACGATTTTTACTGCTTTTTCCAAAGATTTCGGATTTTCTGCTGCCAATTGAAAACACAAAGCCCGCTCATTCGGATCACGCTCGATGTAGCGTAACGGCAATTTTTTCGTGTTTGCCAGATGATTCGCAGACACCATCTCAGTACTGCAATAAGCCGGTTGACTCCATTGCCAAGTTTGCCGACGCATTGCTGCGCACGTGTAGCCCGCAAGCGGACCTTGAATCAAATTATTGCTGAATGTATGAGGACCGATTTTCAGCGGCTTAATCATTTTGGTCAACCTAATTTTTGGATGTGAGTAGTTACGTGCAAACTATCATAGCTTGATATGACTAGTCTTTCCAGTTCCGAGCTGAGCAAGCAGTTATCTGAACCCCGTTTGTTACTGTTATAGCAGTAATTTAATAATATTTGCATCGATAATAGAAAGTTTTACATGGCTAAGCACAATAAATTACTGTTAAAACAGTAAATATTTAGAGTTTGTTATAGGTTAATTTGACTCTCAATGGCAAACAGGCTAAAATAACCGTTAAGGCAGTAATAATGGATCGCTTGTATGGATGATATAACTATTGAAATTGCAAATGCTGTGAAGTGTGACCGAAAACAAGCCGGCTTAACTCAGAAGCAATTGGCTGAGTATGCTGGAGTTGGCAAGACTGTTGTTTTCGATATTGAGCATGCTAAATCGACAGTACAATTACAGACACTTCTGAAAATACTGCATGTATTGAACATAAAGTTGAAAATAGTTTCACCCATAAAGGAGGCTGAGCATGAGACAAGCGGCAGTTTATAATTATGGTATTCGAGCGGGTGTTCTGACTGAAACGGATAAAAGAACTTATATTTTTGAATACGACGAGAAATACAGCGGCCCTCCAATTTCATTAACCATGCCAGTCAAGCAAAAACGATTCGAGTACCAAAAATTCCCTCCTTTTTTTGATGGCGTTTTACCTGAAGGTGTTATGTTAGTCGCATTACTCAAAGCAGAAAAAATTGATGGAGATGATTATTTTACTCAGTTAATAAGAGTAGGATCTGATCTAGTGGGATCAGTGACTGTCAAGGAATTATAATGAAGATATGCCCTATAACGTATGAATCAATCAGCCCGGGTCGTCATTATTCTGAGCGTGGTCTGAAACTATTATCGCCTAAGTTAAAATATCTATCAGCTTTACAATTTACAGCCGATGAATTACGAAAAGAATCGATAAAACGAGCAAATAAAATGTCTATTCAAGGAGTACAACCTAAGCTGAGTGCTATTTTGAGCGTCAAAAATGAAAGTTTCAAGATTGTTGATTGTGGTGGACGATATATATTAAAACCTGAGCATCATTTATTTTCTGAAGTTCCGCAAAATGAAGATTTAACGATGCGACTTGCTGCTAGTATTGGAATAGAAGTTCCTCTGCATGGCTTGCTCTACGGTATTGATGGTGCCTTTACCTATTTTATCAAAAGGTTCGACAGACAAAGCCAAAAAAGCAAATTAGCCGTCGAAGATTTTTCTCAGCTTTCTGAGCACACCCGAGCCACTAAATATGACTCATGCATGGAAAAAGTGGCCACTATTGTTGATCAATTCACAACATTTCCTATGATTGAGAAAGTGAAATTGTTTACGCGTACAATATTTATTTTTTTAATTGGTAACGAAGATATGCATTTGAAAAACTTTTCAATTATTAGAAGAAATAATAAAATTGAACTTTCTCCAGCCTATGACCTCGTAAATTCTTGTATTATATTGGATAATAATGAGGAACTTGCGCTTCCGCTCAATGGAAAAAAAAGTAAGATCAAGAGAAATGATATTGTAGAATATTTTGGTATAGAACGACTAGGGCTCAATGAAAAGATTATTGAATCTGAGCTGGCAAAAATCCAAGCTCAATTACCAGAATGGAACAGGTTAATTGACATCAGTTTTTTACGTACTGACATGAAAAACAAGTATCACAGTCTTGAGCATGAGAGAATATTACGCCTTTTTTAATCTAAATTTACTGTTATTTGTGAGGGGCTGTTCTAACGAGTCTATTGTATAAGATTTATCATCGCTCGCTTTGCTAATTGACCAATATGAACCAATACCAATAAAAATAAGCCAAAGAGAGGCAGCGGCGAATGAGCCCGTTGCATGGTAGAGCGCATTTTCGATGGGGCTAGTGAGGCCGCCGAGAATGGTCATTCCTAGCGTAAAGCCGAGCGAGCTGCCACGATATCGAAATTCGGGTGGAAAAATACTTTTCAAAAAAGCATTAGAAGGGCCAAGAATAATATCATTAATAGTGACAAATAGTATTGAACTAAAAATTAACAAGAAAAAAGAGTGTTGATCAATTAATAAAAGTAGTGGGTAAGAAAATAAAGTGAGAGATAAAGCACCAAAAAGCATCACTTTTCTTGGTGAAAAATGATCAGATAATTTTCCAGTAATTAAAATGACGATGACACCAATTGCTATCATCAAGGTTTGTAACCACATTAATTGATGCGCTGTCATAAAACCTTTAGTCATTAAAACTGGATTGACAAAAGTGAGTACTGTTGTGAAGGGAATTGTGATAAATCCACCAATAAAGGCACCGGCGATTATTTGACGTGGGAACAGTTTTACTAAGTTTTTGAGAGAATGTTCTTTTTTATCAGCGGGTTTAAATTGAGGAGATTCGTGTAGTTTTTTACGATAAAGAACGCCAAAAACGCCGATCAGTCCACCCACAAAAAAAGCAATACGCCAGCTCCAGCTTGGCATATAATCCATTGTCAGTAAAACGCCGAATAAAGATGCAAAAATCGAACCTGATGTCATTATCGCGGCCAGTGCACTTCCAGAAAATGCTTCTTGATTTGGTTTTGAATGCTCTACAACATAAATTCCTGCGCCATTATATTCTCCACCAAAACAGGCTAATTGAAAAAATTTGCTGATGACGATAATGACAATTGCCCAAATACCAATGCTTTGATATGTCGGAGTGATGCCAATAATAAAAGTAGTGATGGCAATTCCATACATGGAGAGTAGCAATGCACGAGGACGACCAATCATATCGCCTATATGCCCAAAAATAGCTCCGCCAAAAGGGCGCCCTATCATGGAGATCATAAGAATATAATATCCGTTACTCAGCGCTTCGTACGCATCTTTTCCAGGGAAAAATTGAGTGGCAATTAATGGAAGAAAAATGGCAAAGAGCGCATAATCGTAATATTCGATCATGGTACCAATCGCCGCGCCTATGTAAGACTGCTTTCGTAATGTCGTTGCCATTTTTTCACTATAAACAGGTATTGATCTAATGTCAAACGTTATTTTTGAGTATAAACATCGAATCGGCTGCTTTCTCCGCGGACGATTAAATCC
>CAYUMZ010000163.1:0-4694 GCA_964446105.1 uncultured Gammaproteobacteria bacterium
ATCAATTACAGGCAGCGGGGTTTACTGTTGAGCAATTAGCTGAAGCGGGAATTGGGGTTAAGCCCGGAAAAGATGCGCCTAAAGATTGTAATCCTCAAAGTTTAGCTCGAGCTAAACGTTCGGGTATCACAGTGGCTGAACTTCGCAGTCTCAATTGTGGAGCAGCTGCTCTACGTACAGCGGGTTATACTGCGCGTGAATTACGTGCTGCTTGCTATACTGCCTCTGAACTTAAAGCAGCAGGATTCACAGCGGCAGAGATGAGAGACGCAGGATTTTCTGCGGCTGAATTACGTTCGGCTGGTTTTAGTGCTAAAGAATTAAAAGACGCCGGTTTTAATGCTAAAGAATTACGTGAAGGTGGATTTAGCGCTGAGCAATTAAAAAGAGCGGGATTTACTGCCGATGAATTACAAAAAGCGGGCTATACTGCTGGTGATATAAAACGTGCAGGATTTACGCCAGAAGAAATGGCTGCTGCAGGGCTTGGTGGTGCTGCGGCTGCGGGAATTGATAACGTTACCTTAATGGCTGCTAAAGCCGCGTTACAGAATCCCTGCAGTGAATTGTCGTTACTCAATGCTAAACAACAAAATATTCCTGTTGAACAATTAAAATCTTACCATTGTACAGCCTTGCAATTACAAAATGCAGGTTTTGATAGCGCTACTGTTGCGGCAGCTGCAATTCAAAATCCGTGTAATTTAGCAATGTTGCAAATGTTGAAGCAGACAAACATTTCGGTTGAGCAATTAAGATCTTATCAATGTACTGCTCAACAATTACAAGCTGCTGGTTTTGATGCGAATACTATCGCGGCTGCTGCCTATCAAAGTCCTTGTTCTGAAGCTTCATTGCAAGCCGCAAAACAACAAAATATGTCGGTAGAACAGCTAAAAACACTACATTGTACAGCTGCTGAGTTAAGTAAGGCTGGGTTTGACCCTGCAACCGTCGCGGCTGCAGCTGTCATGGCGGCTAAGGAAGGGGCTAAAAATCCATGGGCTGTCGAAGATGCCTTTGAAAGAACCTTAACGCCTGAACAACGACGAGATCTGCTCGATAAATCGACTCAAGCAATGGAAACTCAAACTGGCAATATGTTTGCAGGATGGGCTCCACCAGTAAATCAAGTGTATGTTGCTGCACCTCAATCTAAAGAGAAACCTGTGTTAGGCGGCGGTGGTGATGGTAAAGGCCGTGGAGAAGGCGCTGAAGGTGGTGCCGCTGGAGAAGCTGGCGGTAAAAAATTGAAAGGTACTGTCGTGAAGGCGGGTACCATTATGTATGCCAGTCTTGATACCAGTATTAATTCAGATGAGAAAAGCCCGATTTTGGCGACCGTTGTCTCTGGGCAGTTAAAAGGAGCCCGTTTGATTGGTGAATTCAGTCTGCAGGGTGACGTTATCGTTGTGAATTTCAATAAGATCAACTTACCGCAATTACCCACCAGTGTAGCCTTTAAAGGGGTTGCTATTGATCCTGAAACAGCCCGTACAGCATTGGCACATAATGTGGATAATCACTACTTGCTCCGTTATGGGTCGTTATTTGCCTCTTCATTCGTTTCAGGATTAGCGACGGCTATTACATCATCGGGGTCTCAGTCATCCTCTGGCGCAGGAGGGTTAGTTGTGACTCACGCTCCATTAACAACCTTTGAGACGATCTTAACGGCTCTTGGGGCGGTTGGAACAGCCTATTCAAGCGTTATGGGGGCTAACTTCAATACACCACCGACAGTCACCATCGAAGGTGGGTCTGCTATTGGAATTTTGTTGACAGACGATTTGGAGTTACCTGAAAGAATTTAGGATTACCCAATTCGTGAGCCAGCAAGTCTATTTTTCTCTGCTATACTTAGAGTAGAGCCTCAAACGTTTAGTGAATGGAGTTGACTGTTATGGTTGCTGATGATGATAAAAATACTGAAGATTATACACCAGAATTTTCCGGTGTAGAGCATCATGAAGAGTATCAAGAACCCTCTTCACAAGATGAGTATTCGGCTATGAACGAAGAAGAGCCTGTAGGCGGTACGGCTTCAGCTCAACCAGGAAGTTCACCCCTGAAAAAATTTGGAACAGCCATAATATTAATAGTGGCTGTTTTTGCTGTAGCATCTTATTTGACCCACAAGAAAAAAGTACAACTGGCACAACAAACTGAAACAACACCTGTTGCTGCAACGACACCTGCTGCGCCTCAAGAAAAAATGGCGTCAACTAAGCCTGTTGAATCAGAAACTAAAAATGAAGTTGCTAAAGTTACAACACCTGTTGAAGCTACCAAACCGGCTGCAACAGAAACGCAACCTGTTGCTAAAACTGAAACGAAACCCGAAGTAAAACCTGAAGCTACTGCTCAAAAAGTGACTCCAGAGGTTGTGGCTCAAAATAAAGAAAACGCTCCTGCAGCTGAAAAAAAAGCAGAACCCACTTCAGCGATAAATAAACAGCTCGAAGAAAGTGCTGCTAAAATGGTGATGCCAAAAACAGAAGCACCTTCTGAAAAGGTGGCCACAGCAACTCCTCCTGTTGCGCCAACAGCAACTGCTGCGGTTGCATCAACACCAACTCCAGCACCAGCGTCTGCAGCAGCAGAAACAGCGCAAGTATCTGGTGTTTCAGATAAACAAATTTCTGATTTAAAAGATCAAGCAAAAAGCAATGAAAACAAATTAAATGATTTAAATACTCACGTCACTAATTTGGATAATGCAATTTCTAAATTGAATAATTCTATCGCTGCATTAGATAAAAAGATTGGTGATATGAACGTTATGCCTAAAACTGAGAAAAAACCAGTTGCAGCTGAAAAAATATTGACGATAAAACCCCCACGTCATCATATGAAACAAAGAATAGTTTTAAAGAACAATATATCTAAGCCTGAAATAAATGCTGCCACCAATACACAGCAAATAAATGCGAATAAAATTGCGTATGTTGTACGTGCAGTTGTTCCTGGTCGAGCATGGGTAGAAAGTCCTAATGGCTATAAATTTTCAATTTCTGTCGGAGATAGAGTGTTAGGATACGGAACAGTAACGGAAATCAATTCAGATTATGGTGAAGTAACTTTTGATGGAGGAGATGTTATTAAATATGGTCCTGATGACCATTAATTGAGAGGTAGTATGTATGAAGCGGCTGTTCGATATTAGTGTAGCATTAATTGTATTGTTACTTATGCCGACTGTGGCGAATGCGGTAACGGCGGCAAGTTTGAATAGCATGTTGGCAACGTTGGATCAAAGTGTTCCAGGACTTGTTCAACTACTTTTCGGGGCTTCTTACGTTGCAGGTGTGTTCTTTGTATTTTTGGCGATTATGAAACTAAAGGTGTATGCGCAAGCCCTTTCGCAAATGTCGTCAGAAAAAAATATAATGAAACCAATATTGTTGTTATTTGTAGGAGTCGGATTTATTTGGTTGCCGGCTATAATGGATACGGCTTTGTATACGTTGTGGAATTACGGAACAGATTCGGTGTTGCAATACCCGGAGAATTCCGATATCTGGCTACAAATTACAAACCCGTTAGTTGATTTAGTTCGGGTGTTTGGTTTGATATCCATTGTTCGAGGATGGGCAATGCTCGCTCGATTAGGTTCCGAGGGGCAGCATCAAGGTGTGACAGGTAAGGCCGTCATTCATATTATTGGAGGCATCTTTGCTTGGAATATCGTAGGTGTTTGGGATGTCGTTAAAAATTCATTGGGCCTTGCTTAATGATGTTTGTGTTAACTTAATGGAGGTATTGAGAAATGAAATCTAGATTAGTCAATATGAAGACACTTGCAAAAATTAGCGGTATCGCTACAGTTTTTGCTTTGGGTTTCTTTGCGACCGATGTTTTGGCGCAAGGAGGAAGTTCGAGTGATACAATTGGTACTATTGCAGCGCGAATCACTCAATCATTTACAAGCTTAGGTCAATTAATTTTGGCTATTGCCTTCGTAGGTGGTTTGGGATTTACGATGGCCGCTATCTTTAAGTTCAAACAACATAAAGATAACCCCACTCAAATTCCATTAGGAACGCCTATTGCGATGTTGGCTATTGGTATCGTATTAATGTTTTTACCAGGTATTATTACACCTGCAGGTACAACATTATTCGGTTCAAATGCACAATCTTCAGCCGGTGGTTTAACAGGTCAAGCTGGACTTGCTACATTACCAGGACAAGGTTCTGCAGGCGGCGGAAATCCATAGTCTTAGTGAAAGTTTATGGATAGACCAGAATTAAAATTGAGGGCTCAGCCTCAGGCATGGCGTTTATTTTCGACGAGGAAAGCGGATCCTGCTTTTAAGAAATTCGCCGAAAAAGTATTTGAGCGTGATCATCACGTCTGTCAATACTGCGGATTTCAAGCTCAAGAATTTATGGAAGTCGTGAATAGAGACAGTAATTACGCCAACTCAAAAATGGAAAATTTGATGACTGCTTGTCCATTGTGTATGCAGTGTCTGTTTATTGAGTCCATCGATTTTAATGATTATGGCGGTGGGAAAGTTATTTATTTACCAGAATTATCTCAGGCCGAATTAAATGGTTTATGCCACGTTGTTTTTTGTGCGATCGCTAACGCAACAGATTATCGCACGAATGCACAGACTATTTATCGTGATTTGAAGTTGCGAACGCAAGTTGTAGATGAAATACTGGGTGAAGGTATGAGTAACCCAG
>CAYUMZ010000164.1:0-4678 GCA_964446105.1 uncultured Gammaproteobacteria bacterium
ACAGTGACTTTAGTCCCATAGTCTCCGCCCATTGCATCAATGGCAATGGTGATATACTCCAAGGTTCTTACTCTTCGTCGTCTGCGGAAAGTTCTGCTTTTTCAATGACTTGGCGGCCTTTATAATAGCCTTCTGCCGTCATATGATGACGTCGATGTGTTTCACCCGATGTTTGATCAATCGTGATCGCTGATTCGCTTAATGCGCTATGCGCTCGTCTGTTTCCACGTCTACGTGGGGGAATTCTACTCTTAGGCACTGCCATTTCAAACACTCCTCAAAAAAATCTAATTTATCTATGTTTCACGAGAATCGCTGAGCTTCTTCAGAACTGCAAAAGGATTGCTCTCACTCTCTGCTCCCTTGGTAGTCCACTGACTCGGGATCGAAACAGAACACGCACCTTCTGAATGACTCGGCATTACGGGTAAATTTAACAACAGCTCATCTTCAATAAGCGTCACCAAATCAATACCGCTCTCAGTCAGTACCAAGGGCTCATAATGTTCGGGCAGTTCTACTGCTTCGTCGTTATTTGCCACAATCGCCAACTCGACTGAATGAGTGATCGGATAAGAGATCGGCTGTAAACACCGCCCACATTCAACAATACACTCTGCACACACTCTCATACGGATTATTGTCCGCATCGCATCATCGTGCATAAATTGTAGAGAAAAGTCAACACTACCCCCCGATTCTCTCATCAAAGGATCCAATCGTTCACACTGCTGCAGGGGTAATTGACCTTCGATCTCTTCATTCAGCGCTGCTAATTGCACAGGATTAATATTTTTACGTAAAAATGTTGGGTTCATGCCACTAATCATACTCAATCTTAAGGTATTGTGTCAAAGATTAAATATCGATATAGTGGGGAATCATTTGCTGTATAAGGATATACCATGATTCGATTATTTAGAGTTACTCTTGGCTTAGTATTAATCAATGCTACTTTGGGCTTAATCGCAGTTCAGGCAAGTCCCACGTCTACTCAAAATGTCAATACCATGCTGAAACAAGTCATTCCCAATAATCCTGAGTTACGCAAATCGAACATTGAACCTGCCGCACTCGTCAACTGGGTTCGCGATGCTGCTGTGATGTCATTCTATTATAACTATAACAACATGGATTCATGGCTAGGTGAATATTCAACGTATTTCACCCCTCTAGGATGGGTTCATTACTATAATGCCCTCAAGAATTCCGGAAATATCGAAAGAGTCAGAAATGAAAAAATTACCGTGACAGCGACTCCCATCGAGCCGCCAAAAGTATTATGGGAAGGTGTCGATATGAATGTTTATAAGTGGCAAGTCCAAGTGGCTCTTTTGGTCCACTATCAACAACAAACGGGTAAAACTGTTGAGCAAAAACTGATGATCACCATGATGCTGCGCCGTACCGACGCAACCAACAGCAAAAACGGAATCGCCATCGATCAATTCATCGCTAAACCACTCTGATAGCTCGCTTGTCCTCAATCTACCCTTCAGAATCGGCGTTGCAGCCCTTCTGACCCGTGAAATTTTGCTACGGTAGTAAAATTTCTGGCATTGGGCGCAGGGGTTTTGTGATGCTTTGCAGCATATTCAACGGCTGACTCATATTCCTCTACGAGTCTATCTGCTGTGTACGAACTACAACCGAAAAATCTTGCCAGATCAACAAGCTCATCCACAGAGTATTGTTTGAAATAGACTTTCTGAAAGCGATTAAGAAGTGGCGCTGATTGCTCTTCTCTATAATCAAGACAATAGGCGGCATTTTGAGTCCCAAGATAAATAAACCCGGCTTGTTTTGCTCGCTGTTGATCACTATCCACTCCGGATAAAACATTATTGAGCACGCCTTCAAGATCACGTGTGTTCATTTCGTTATCAATCACAGGAATGCCCGCATGCAGCGCCTTAATAACCATCCTGGAATACGTAGTATCATTGACTGCGGAGAGATTGAAGTAATATTTTCCTGTTTTGAGATCTGTATTTTCATCGGCGAGCATATAGCCTAAGTGTTTTAAATAAACTTCCGCTAATTCAGTTTTGCCAGTGCCCGGCTCACCCTCAAAAATTATTCCGCACGTTCCTTTGGATGCTAATTCAGGGTGTTTTATTTTAAATTCACGTATCAAAAAGGCTTGATCTAACGCGCGCAATGGCTTCAGACGAGTGCGCGTGATTCGATAACCATTAATCTCAGTTTTGTTAGTGAAGGCTTGCTTTTGATATTGCTTTAACTTCGGTTCACAAAGATTAAAATAGGCCTTACGATCATAAGTTGATAACAATGACCCCACTTCATCATAAACGGCTAACATCGCCCGATGCTCGCTATTCGATGGATTTTCAATGACAACAAACCGTAATGCCATCATTTCGAGGTTTCGAGGTGTGAGGGGTGTAGATTCAGGAAGCAACTTATTTAATTCATGATAGGTTTTGATAAAATAATTCAGGACATGTTCAACGTCTGTCTCTATTTTGCATAATATTGAACGCAGTAATCCCCTGAGAAATTCATCTGAGAAATCCTTAATAGAAATAATTTGCCCGTACTCTTCAAAAAAACGATGATGTTGACGATTTTTAACATCACCATAATTACCATCCATAATGACATAATGAAAGGGCGGTAGTTTTTGCAAGTAAAAGTAAGGATCTTTGAGTAATATGGATTCTAGAAAGTCGTAACTACCTTCTGCAAAGCGATTAGCTTCAGGAAAATAAAGATAGGCAGGTGCCAGCGCTGTCGCTGGCGTGTTCAACCATTTTCGCCAATTATTTAATCCACAAAATAGTTCTGCATGCGGATGATGTTTTAGTAGTTCTTTATTTATCAGTGTCGATTTACCCGCACCGGAGGGTCCGACTAAAAAAACAAAGGGTCGACGTGCTAATGCTGAATCAATTTTATTGAGCCGATGTGTAGTGACATTTTCTTTGATGGTTTGTCGTGGTCGTTGACCCCATACCTGCTCTGCCAAAGCCTTTAATCGCATTCTAAACTCAGGGTGTAAACGTAATAGCGGCTTGAAAGGGTTATGTTGAGACTTAAAGGTATGATAAAGACTCATCGTATTCCACTGAGTCCATGTAAAAGGAGGATACCCTGCGAGCCGACAAAATTCCAAACCCTTCTGGACTAATTTATCCTGTATCCTGAGTTGTTTCAAAATATCCTCTTGTGATAAAAAAATCTTCTCTTCCGGTATTGTGACAAATGGATTCTGATGACTACAAATCAAAGTGATTTCAGCGTTTTCAAAGACTGTCATTTCTCCGCTCACGGCAATATAAGGTTCCGATGAATTAAGAGATTCTAAAGCCTTTGCAAGCTCAGCAGATAAATTTCCTTTCAGTATAATCGGCATTTTGTCCTTAAGCGCTTGCACGAAAGGGCCCGTCTCTAGGACGAGTTTTCTCTCACCATTTTCATCTAAGAGATATACATTTTCAACTAACTCAGCGCGCGTCATAGTGGGATAAACCGGAACAATTACGCCATCCATTAATGCTGCAGTATAATCAGGATCAGAACTTTGCAGAACTCGGATTTTTCGAGTGAAGAGTTGATTAGGCAAGGTTATATAACTGGACGCACTTTGAGGAATAATATCAGTATTTATGGCATAAATTTTAAGTGTAATATTTCGTAATTCAGCGAGTGAAAGTAACCTACGCCATTGCGCGGGAGTAAGGGATTCTGTGAGATAAATATTGATTAGAGTCGACTGATGAAGCTGCAATACGCCTTTAGACTCTTTAATTTTTCCATTTTTAGAAATTCGCTTCGAAGAAAAAAGTCCTTCGTAATTTTCTTTATTTAAAAGATAACACGCTTCAGTAGGCGGTGAGTTCGATAACAAAAAAGTATGGCAGGTAAAATTTAACTCATAGGGTTCTAGGTTAACGGTCAGCATGAAATTTGTTGGTAAAGAATAAGAGCAACCATTCACATAAAATGTTCTAGATAGAACTAATTTTTGTAAAGCCAGTCGAAAGGCAGTGAGATGATAGGGAGGATTGCGCAGCTGAACTCCCTCCGCTCCCTCTTCGAGGGCTTGATGAATTGCACCAATTATCCACACGAAATCGCCATTTTCATCAACGGAGGGTTTACCAAACAACACCGATTGCCAATCTTCATCGTAAAATGGTATTTCTCGTAAGGTAGTGGATTCAAGTGATTGCGCAGACAAAGTAAAAGCTCTGGGCCAAGTAGTAATTGTAGGTACACGCGAATAAATCTCATCGCCCACTTTCTGATCAACATCTACAATGGCGCAAATCTGTAATTCAGCTGGGAGTGGTTTATTAAATAATTGTCTTCGATCAGGTTCGAATAGAGAATTGAGTGACATATGTCTTGCTTTTGCTTTTGACCAATTGATAACGAGCCGAGATCGCCCTGACACCACTTTCAAAAACATTACTAATTGTGACGGAACTTTCTGATAACTACCGTCTAAAATCACATAATCATATTCGGATATGTCATCCAGATCATCCACATAAAAACAATAAGGGTCGAGGATTGCACACTCATGAAAACTCTCTAACAACCCAACAACCTTTGTATCACAGCGTAACAATACATTTTTACGACCAGCAGGCAGTAATGCAACATGATTAAATAACTGATCATAAAATTGGGGTGCAGCGCTTGCATTGAT
>CAYUMZ010000165.1:0-4677 GCA_964446105.1 uncultured Gammaproteobacteria bacterium
ATTATTTCTGCCTGCAATGGCTTACGCCACTGAAAGCAAAGATGAATGGTTCGACACCTATCGCGCTAATACAACCAGTGCCATCACTCAATCACTTGAAAAACACCTTGGTAAAGATCATTCCTTTGAAAATGGGATGAGAGCGCTATCGAATGAGGATTACACAAACGCATTTAAATTACTTTCGGAAAGAGCGCAAGATGGTTATGCACCAGCCCAATTGATTATAGCGCGCTTGTATTTTTCTGGTAAAGGCGTCAACAAAGATATACAACAAGCTTTACAGTGGTACCAAAAAGCGGCTGATCAAAAACTGGCGGATGCGCAAATCGACCTCGGCATTATTTATACCCTGGGTAAAGGAGTTGATAAAAACGAAAAGCTGGGGCGCACTTGGTTTGAAAAAGCAGCGGCTCAAGGAATTCCTGATGCTCAATTTTTTCTCGCGGCTTGCTATTACGAAGGTGTAGGCGGCCCTCGAGATGATAAAAAAGCTTTTCAAAACCTCCAAGCCGCAGCCCAACAGAATTTACCCGTTGCTCAATATTATTTATCGTCATTGTATTTTCACGGTGAAGGTACAAAAAAAGATGATGAGCGCTCTTTTTATTGGATGAAAGCGGCGGCTGATAATGATTACGTCCCCGCATTAAATGATCTTGCAATATACTATGCTCGCGGCACAGGCACTAAAAAAAATGAAGCGAAAGCTTACGAACTGTACAATTATGCAGCGGGTCTGGGCGATAGCGCCGCTATGTACAATGTTGGTTATGTATTACTAAAAGGACAAGGCGTTAAACAAGATCCTCAACGCGGTATTAAATGGCTCGAACTCTCAGCACAAAAACACGTTCCTTGTGCTGCTCTCGATTTAGGCGTTGTGTATACTGAAGGAAAGTATGTTAAACAGGATACTGCCATCGCAAAAAATTGGTTTCGTAATGCTATTCAATATGCCGCAAGTTCGGATACATTTACTCTAGAATTTCCTGTTAATCCAGAGTCTTCCAAAATAGGACCTTTGGCTGATCAGTTTGCAGAGTTTATGTTTAATAAAACCTCAAACACAACAATCTCAACACCTTCAGACTCTCAAAAATTATTACAAGATCTGGCGAAACAATTTTCTGATAAATGTTGGCAATGAGGGAAGGGGTCAAGTCTTGACAAATATACAAATAGAGGTAGGATCTTAATCCAACCTCTATTTGTATATTTGTCAAGACTTGACCCCTTCCCTCGTTATTATCTTTTTTAATACAGAAGAATCTGCATTAAATTTGACACACTCCGTACTGAGTTGTTGTCGCCATACCCTAGCCCCATCAACCCCGTGGTATAAACCAACCATATGACGGGTAATTTGATGCAAACGTCCACCATTTTCGATATGTTTATCGATATAAGGCAACATGGTTTCTACTATTTGCGCACGTGTTCTGACTTCTGAATTATCGAAATAATATTTTTGATCGACTGGTGCAAGTAAATATGGATTATAATACGCCGCCCTCCCAAGCATAACTGCATCCACATGCTGTAGATGTTCGTCAACTGCTTCCAGAGTTTCAATCCCACCATTTATCACAATGCCAAGACCAGGAAAATCTTTTTTTAATTGATAAACACTATCATATTTTAAAGGCGGAATTTCACGATTTTGTCGCGGGCTTAAACCTTTCAACCACGCTTTTCGAGCATGTATAATAAAATTGTTAATCCCAATTTGTGAAAGGGTATGAATAAATTCACTGAGTGCTTCATAAGAATCTTGCTCATCAACTCCAATCCGAGTTTTAATTGTTACAGGAATTTTTACAGCGTCTTTCATAGCGGATAAACATTCTTTTACTAAAATAGGTTCTTTCATCAAACAAGCGCCAAAACGGCCGGCCTGAACTCGATCGCTGGGACAACCCACATTTAAATTAATTTCATCATATCCCCACTCCTCACCAATTCTAGCACACTCGGCTAATTTTTCAGGTTCACTGCCACCAATTTGAAGTGCAAGCGGTTTTTCGATAGCATTAAAATCTAAGAGTTTTTCTCGATGACCATGAATAATCGCATCTTGAATCACCATCTCTGTGTACAGCAAGGTATGACGCGTAATCAACCGTACAAAATAACGAAAATGACGATCGGTACACTCCATCATAGGCGCAATTGAAATTTTACGATTCAGCATTATGGGGTCCACTCAAAGCTTCAATATATTCAATAATTAATTGCACTTGGCGTCTCTCTTGCCATTCATTAATATCGAGTCGATAGGCTACATGAACGTGATCACACCGATAATTGGGCCACTGATTATTATCAATATTAAATGCAATAGCATCAATAAACGTATTATCACTTGATTTTAGTGTTAATTTAAGGTGTTTTTCTTTTAGTAATCTTTGTTGTACAACTGCAAATGCACCATCAAATAATGGTTCAGGAAATCCCTGTCCCCAAGGGCCCGCATCTCGTATTAATTCTGCAGTACGTAAATTTAATTGAGTTTGTGTCAATTCACCATCTGATAAAATTTGTCCACATAATTCAGATTCATTAAGGTGTTTCCGAACTTCTTGATCAAACGCTTCAGAAAATGCATCGAAATTTTCTCGTGGAATTGTTAAACCCGCTGCCATAGCATGACCACCAAATTTTGTCACTAATCCGGGATGTTGACTTGCAATCGAATCTAAAACATCCCGAATGTGTAGACCGGTAATTGATCGAGCAGATCCTTTTATTTCTTTATCTCCACTCATTGCAAATGCGATCACTGGCCTATGATGCAATTCTTTAATTCGAGACGCGAGAATTCCAATCACTCCCTGATGCCAATTTTCGTCAAAGATACACAAGCCCACAGGTAATTTCTTATCCATTTTAATGTGTTTTAAATTTTGCAAAGCTTGTTCACGCATATCCCATTCAATTTCCTTTCGTTCTCGATTTAAATTATCGAGTTCTTGTGCTAAATGTCTGGCGGAAGACATATCAGGACTTAATAAACATTCTATTCCTTTTGACATATCCGATAATCGCCCTGCAGCATTCAAGCGTGGTCCCACAATAAAACCTAAATCGCTCGCCACTAATTTAGCAGGATTTTTTCCGGCAATTTCCAATAATGCTAAAATTCCTGGACGCCCGAATCCACCCCGAATTCGTGCTAAGCCTTGGTGAATTAAGATTCGATTATTTTGATCGAGTGGCACCACATCAGCGACGCTCCCTAATGCTACTAAATCGAGTAATTCCGCCATATTCGGCTCTGGAATTCCTTGACGTTCAAACCAATTGTGTTCGCGACAATGACTACGCAAAGCCAGCATGACATAGAAAATAACACCAACGCCGGCAATGGCTTTACTTTTAAAGGGATCGTTGTGCTGATTGGGATTCACGATAGCATCAGCATCGGGTAATTGAGCCCCCGGTAAATGGTGATCTGTCACCACCACTTGCCATCCTCTAGCTTTAGCACTCGCAACACCTTCGATACTCGAAATGCCATTATCCACAGTAATTAAGACATCGGGAGTTTGTTGAGCGGCATACGCCACAATTTCAGGTGTTAATCCATACCCATACTCAAAACGATTAGGCACGATATACGAAACTTTTTGGGCACCTAAATTCCGTAAAGCAGTCACTGCAAGCGCAGTGCTGGTTGCACCATCAGCATCAAAATCCCCTACAATCAATATATGCTTATTCTGTTCAAGCGCCTGAAATAACACTTTTACAGCCTGATCAATACCCAAAAGTTCTTTAAACGGCAATAAAGCCCGTAAATCACGCTCTAATTCTTGAACCGAGTTTATTCCACGCGAAGCAAATATTTGTGCTAATAAGGGATCTAAACCCTCAGTTTGGGCCAGTGATCGAGCCTCTCTTCTCACAATAACTTTATTCAAGAAACCTCCTGCTAAGCCTAAAACTGTATATCGGGAACTGCTACTATGATATCTTGGATATAGTAAATCTTTTACACGGTTAGGCAACAAATGATTGAACTTACTCAGGATTCTCCGGGCGGTCGTTTCCATATTCGCGGATATCAGAACAATAAAGTTCTCATTAACGAGAACATTTATGACGCCAGCCTTATTGTCAGTAGCCACACGTTAATTGAAAAATGGCGTCCACTTCATATCGACGATTTACAGCCTTCGGATTGGGAGTCCGTAATAGCCCTCAACCCAAAACTGGTTTTACTAGGCACGGGATCAGTGCTACGATTTCCTCCAGGCCACATTATGGCCCCTTTGATTGAGAAAAAAATTGGATTTGAAATTATGGATACTGCTGCCGCTTGTCGCACTTTTTCAATTCTATTAGCTGAAGACCGAGAGGTTGTTGCTGCTTTAATTGTTTCATGAGATCACTATGACACACCAATTAAATATTGTAATGGCGCAATTAAATTTCCTGGTAGGAGATATTGAAGGTAATACGGCAAAAATAATTTCTCATCTTCAACGTGCACGCGAACAATTAAAGGGCGATGTCGTTGTTTTTCCTGAATTAGCAATATCAGGTTATCCTCCCGAAGATTTATTGTTACGTCCCGGTCTTTATACTCGAGTTAACCAAGCTTTAAATACGTTAACAGCTAATGTTAAAGGGATAGATGTTATTGTGGGATTTCCATGGTGCGATGAAGAAAAA
>CAYUMZ010000166.1:0-4657 GCA_964446105.1 uncultured Gammaproteobacteria bacterium
CAAAATGACCCCTTCAATTCGGACCTTTTTGCTCATCAATTTATTGTTGAGCATTACCTTAATAACCTCGTTAGCTATCATTGGAAATCTATTTCTTGAACATAAAGATCTTCAACGTCATTTAAATGCTCAGTTAACATTTGCCGCATTGACTATTCAGTCGTTTATCGGCGATGGATCGAGCCACCAAAGTATCAACAAAATTCAAGAAAAGATTGATCACTTACCCGATGTTGCTCGTGATTATTATCAACGCACTCACACCAAAATGTATGGTAAATCCTATGAATTAATCCAATTTCAAATATGGAATAAAGAAGGAAAATTAATTCTAAAGTCACATTCTGCCCCGCTCGTTCCTTTGGCAAAAAATATTTCGGGATTTAGCACCAATTGGGTTGATGGCCAATTATGGCATGTATTTACCAATGTGGATGTTGATACGGGTATGAGAATTGACGTCGGGGAACGTAGTGATTTTCGCGAAGAGTTGGAAGGACGTGTTACTCAAGATTCGATCTTTATTATGCTCATCACCTACCCATTTTTAGGCATATTGATATGGATTATTGTAGGTAGAGGACTCGATAGTATTCGTCAAGTTGCCAACGAAGTGCGACAAAAAACACCCAGCTCTCTAGAACCTGTCAATATTGAGGCCATCCCAGCTGAAATTATACCTCTTATTGATGAGTTAAATAAACTCTTTGGACGTTTAAGAGATGCCTTTGAACGTGAAAAACGTTTTGCTGCAGATGCTGCACATGAATTACGAACACCACTCGCAGCGCTTAAAACTCAAACTCAAGTTGCTATTAATATTCAAGATCCTGTGGAACTACGCACAGCACTCGATAAAATTTTAATGGGAGTTGATCGAAGCTCGCATGTGGTTCAACAACTTCTCACCATGAGCCGAATGGTACCTCAGGCAACTTTGCAACAATTTGATAACGTCGATTTGGTGCTTGAGGCACGAACTCAAATTGCTGAAATGGTACCTCAAGCCATAGAAAAAAATATCGACATTGAATTAATTACTGATGAAAAGCCCGTCATCATACCGGGAAACGCACCCGCTGTTAGTATATTAATCAGAAATCTCGTTGATAACGCAATCCGATATTGCCCGGAAGGCAGTGAAATAAAAGTGACTGTTAATCATGACAATAGGACTGCTACGTTAATTGTTGCAGACAATGGACCCGGTATTCCAACCGAACTACGAGAACGTGTTTTTGAACGCTTTTTTAGGGTTTTAGGCACTAAGGCTCAAGGCAGTGGTCTAGGCCTAGGTATCGTGTCCCAAATTGTAGAATTACATAATGCAGAGATCGTTCTCGGCAAGCCTGAAGAAGGCTCAGGTTTGATTGTCACGGTCAAATTTCCGCTGCAAGTTTCTAATCTAACTTAGTTTAGCTTCTGACTATTGCACTCCCTAATCTTTAGTTTATGCAATAGATAGAAGCTAAGTAGTTGTTTCTAAATACAAAGCAAAGTTACTCACAGAACCTGTGGATAACTTTGTGGATAAGCCAAGAATAAGTCACGGATCTTCTCTCGAATGCCGGCTTTTGAACAAATTGGTCAATTTTTGAACAGTGATATTTTCCACATAAAATCAATGAGTTACGTACTTCCCTCCTTCAAATTAGCCTCATTCACTAATCTCTAAGCCCTCAGTACTAAATAATGGTAGAAACTGTGGATAAGGGGGCATGACCAACAGTGTTTTTCTAGGTCTTGATGACTCAGAATAGTAGAACCACAGTATTAAATATGATAGTGTTATAAATTTTATGATTGAGTTACATATTGATGCACAAGAGTAGGCACATTGAGCTTGAGACCCTAGAAAAAGAACTCGACAGCAATTATCGCGATCTAGCATTTTTACTCGCCTTTATATCGTACACATATGAGGGCTTTGGTGTTGGTTTCAGTAATATTGCTGCTGCAGCTGCTTATGGTCTCAGAATACCTCTTGTACCGGTCTATCTGGTAGGACTCTTCGTGGGTGTCAGCTATCTTCTCGTCGAACTGAGATCGACAATGATCGATCTCGATTTGCAGCGGCAACGACTATTAGATTTAGAACGAAAAATGATCACGAGCAACTACTGCAGCTACTTGTCATATACAATACCAGAGTTTAAAGAAAACGACCAACTCATCGATATCACCACACTTTTACAAACACATAAAGTTGAAGATGTTGCCCAATGCTTAGGTCATTATTATCAGCAAGTTCAAGAAAAAGCTAAGCATTCTGAATTATCTAGCGCGAAAAAAAGTGCGCTTCTCAAAGAGCTCAAATTAAAATATTCTTCTGAAGTGAGTCAATTCAATAACCCTAGTTTAGTACAGATTTTAAACACAGCCTGTAATACCACCTTTTACACACCCACCTTAGAAACTCCACCTACCCGGGGGAAACGCTTTTTAAACAATCTGCGAAAATATTATAAATCTTCATTGACTGGTGCAGCGACCGCGGGTGGTGTAACCATTTTTATATTAACCACTGCCCTAACAACGGCCACTGTTACTGCCCTATTCCCATGGAGTTTATTAGGAATATCCTTAATAACAATTTTTGGTGCCTTTGTTGGCTACAAAATCGATAAATATTTAGATCGTAAACGTAAACATAAAAACAATCTCAAAAATACCGCGAACTCATACCTCACTCTTAAAAATTGTCACAGAGTTGCTGAATTATTTCGTAGCACCATTATGACGCTTAATGAGCTTGAATCATCTGATGACATAAAACACGAAACCGATGTTTTAGTTGAGGCAAAATCAGATGCTGATCCACATTCAGCTTCCGAGCCTCTTAAATTATCTAACGAAGATTATACTGAAGTTGCAAAATTACGTTCACAATCCCACACAATACGACGATGGTCTGATTTAATTTTACCGACACTACTTTTAGCACGAGGTGGATTTGCCTCTATTTCTAGTTTATTTGCAGGTATTGGATTTGCAGGATTAGTATTGCCATTAATGCCTGTGTTTATTATTGGTGGAATCTTATTATCCATCCATATCGTTTTTAAAATTTGGAATAACGTCGTAAAACATCAGAGTGAAATTCAAGCAATGAACAATCTGAATTTCGCGATATCGCCTGAAAAAATTCATTATTGGAAAACCAAATTTCCTGACTATGATGACTTAGAACATGATCTGAAAACAAAACCACTTAATGATCTATTAACTGATCTTGCAAGAGAATATGAACACTTTAAACACCAGCTAACAATCTACGAAGAGTCAACTGAGCGAAGTCCAGAAAAATCCGAGAAATTAAAAAGAATTCATGACGAATTACTTTCGCTATTTAGATCTCAAGCTGACTCTCTTAATAATACAGAGCTTGCCCTGTCACTGGCGACAACAGCCTTATATGTACCACCGATTACAATGACCGATGGAAAAGTTATTACTTTCTGGAATAAAACCTATCAATTTATTTCTCCCGCGATTAATTTTACTGCACAAAATTTTAAAGATGTCGTCCAAGGGATTGCCTTTGGTTTTGGTCTTTCAATTACCATATTTCTTATACTAGGCATCACATCCATAGTAGCCATCGAAGCCGCCCTCATTTTAATAGGCACATCTCTCGCAGGCGTTGCTATGAAGGTAGCCATTCGACATCTGATTAAAGCCTATAGAAATGAGCACTTAGCCACTATTGAAAGTGCAAGCAAAGACATTGCTGACAAAGAATCTCTTTGGGATTGTCGAGCTGAATTAAAAGATGCTCATGCACGTGCAAAAACAATTATTGACCAAGAGAACAAATCACAATCCACTGAAACTATTGAGTTTATTAAAGATCCCGCCTGGTCGCCTGGTTTCACCCTGCCTAAAACGCTACAACCACTTCAATGGATTCATTCAGATGCCACAAAGGCAGTAGTAGATAAAGCAGAGGAATCAGTAGATCCGTTCCCCCGCAACTATGTCTGCTAATGAATTGCTCAATCAATTACTCATGGATTGAGAGAGTGTGATCCTTTTTTCTTATTGTAAAATTTGGCATTGAAAGATTCCAAAAAATTGCTGAGGATCTAAGAGCAAAGGCGCCAACGATACAGAGAAAACTCCCAAAAATACGATAATCAGGGAAAAAGTGGAATATAAGAATAAGTGTTGTGCAGCCCATTATTACAGGTGTGGCGTATATTTCATGCCGCAAAAGTAAAGTATTCCTGCCAACCAGTATATCCCGGATAATTCCACCACCAATTGCAGTAGTGACACCCAATATGATTGGTGCCACCGGTCGCCCAAACCCTAATGCCCACGCTTTTTCTGCCCCTTGTATCCCAAATAACGCCGCTCCCAAACCATCGAGATAGAGCATTATTTTAAAAGCATAACGTTTAGAAAAAATCGTTCGACTGTACAAGGCGACGAGAGAAGATGCTGTAGCAACCCAGATATAATTTAAATCTTGAGACCAAAATGCTGGAACACCCAGAATCAGGTCACGCAAAGTTCCACCACCGATGGCAGTAATTAACCCCAAAACAATGGCACCAACAATATCTATATCGCTTTTGGTACGAATAGCCAATACTGCAGTGACCGAGAATGCCACAGTACCTGCCATCGAGATAAAGTATGTAAAAGTATTCCA
>CAYUMZ010000167.1:0-4648 GCA_964446105.1 uncultured Gammaproteobacteria bacterium
GGCTATCTAAATGTAGCACCGCAGACTCATCACCACCGGGTCCACAAGTACCGATAATGGGATCCGGAGCAAAGAAAGCTTTGCCAACCCGTGCATTGGGTAAAGCAGAAACCACACTCCAGTCGCGTTGAGTGAAGTCAGGAGTCTGATCACTGTGACTAATAGTCCAGCCAGCCACAGACCCTTCAAAGCCATCCGTAAACACATTGCTTTGAGTCAAACCTGTGCTACAAAGAGCAGGCGGGTTCTTCGCCAAAATTGGCTGAAAGTTGCATTGAACAGGCGGAGTACGCAGCTCCACAGCCGCTATGGCCTTCTCCACTTGCTTGCAGTCCTTCTTAGTGATTTTTTGGTGAGAACGTTTCCCATCAAAACCTGTCAACTTAACGCCCTTCAAATCCTGGCATGAAGCCAACAGCCCATTAGCAAAGTCAGGAAAGTCAGAGGTTTGCACCAGATAGGTGCTTTCTGTCCTAAAGACGATATGCGCGGCTTTTAACAACCCAATGGCTTTGACCTTATTTTTATCATCTTTATTGTCCTGACCATTACTGTCCTGGTCTTCATCACCCGCGTCATAGTCTTTATCACCTGCGCCTTCAGAATCGGTACCATCTGTCAATAGCGCATAGAGGCGATTAGGAATGCTATCGTTGGCGTGAACACCGCCATTGTCCGTTGCTGTGAAGCAATAGTAAAGTCCATCTGATACTTTCTCTGGTTGACGTAGACATCGCGGATTGCGAGCATCACGAATCGCTGGGCCGATATGTCCATACGCGGTGATCAAATCAAACGCTACAGCATCCTCTGCTAGCAACCAACGGTCAGTGTTATCAACATCAGGACCGAAATAGGCTAGAGTTCCATAGACTGGGGACCCAACCAGCGCTGATCTAATCGCTGCGCCATCCGATAGTCCGATTTGCACTGTGGGGATTGTGATGGTCGCATCAGTTCCCAACAAAGTGCCTGGAGCAGAATTGGGAACATTATTGACAATCACAACACCAATGGCTCCTTTTAACTGCGCATTTTTTACTTTGACCGCTAACGAACAAACACCAAGGTTGATGAGCGCAATTTTACCAGTTAGGTCTTCCGTAATCGCTCCACAACCATCGGTCGGTGTCGTCGCTGCAATTTGTGCGGGTACACCGGGGTAAGGCTGTGGCGCTGATCCAAAGATTGCCATACCTGAGGGTTTTAAACCGGCAATATTGGAAGGTTGAGTAATCGTTAAGCCAGCTCTATTGCCATTTTTAGTACTGCAACCACCCTCAGTTCGCGGAGCACCGGGAACATCAATGCCTCGACCATTCAGTAATTCAACGGTATTACCCCAGATATCAGAAAGGGATTCATTCAACGCTCCGCTTTGGTATTGGTAGATCATTTTACTCGTAAATTCCTGATAAGCATGGCCAAGCTCATGAGCATCTACATCCTCTACCGATAAGCCAGGGCAAATGTTGATTTTTTACCCATCCCAGAAGGCGTTTGGACAACCTGAATAGACGAAGTCAAAAATAGAATCCATCTTCGCCCCAAGGCCATCAAAGGAATCTCGACCGAAGGTCTTAAAGAAAAAATTATAAGTGTCAGCCGAGGTTTGGATAAGCTGATCTGCCTCTAAGTTACACAACGGAAATCCAGGATTGGTCATGCAAAATCCCGTGGAGGGAAATGCATTGCCTTCGACCCAATAAGGGGTAAGTGGATAGTTTGGCGCTGTATCCGTGTACTGAGCATCATAAGAACGACGATTCAGTGCATCATGAGTCAAAGAAATGGCGTCGATCACCTTGCCCGCGTGCGCATCCACATATACGTTCATACGGACATCTGTACCATTCGCGACTTGAATTTGATAAGCGAGAAAGTTAGAGCCCGGAACCCCCTTAGCCAAATTCTGTCTAAAGACCACCAAGTTGCTATCAATTGGAGCGACGTCATTGCCCTTATCCACATATTGCACTGCCCGAGCCATCGCTTGTGACTCGGAAATGCTCGGCGTTGTGTTCACGTCGACACTGGGGATAAAGGTACCATTCACCACCGTCAGGTTGCCGTCTTGATTAAAGTGCGCCTTCATATCGGCACCAAACACTTCAAGACCTTGGTAAACCTGTTGATAGGTAACATGTGTCATGCCGAGATTGTCAGTCTGTGTCTTGACCACTTTCAGCTCACTCGAGGGATCTTGGATCCCAAATAAACTGCCGCTTTTAGTTAAGTAATTTAGGGCGTTATCCTGCAAGGAGAGCTTTGGGTCGCTCTTATACAGCACCGTACCCTCAGGTGCCATCACAAAATTTGGCGTACTTGTGGCTGGGCTGTTAGTAACTTGCAATGCCTCCCGCTTAGCCACAATTGCCTTAGATTGCGTTGATGAAGCAGCCATCCTCGTCTCACCCGGAGCGGCTTGATTCTGGGCTTCAACAGGCCCACTGCTGTTAACTGTTTGACCTGCACTACGATGCCACCGGTAATATCCGACAGTGGAAAGTGCCACCACAGCTAGAAGGATAGGAAACGTAAACTTTTTCATGATTTTTCTCCCACCTCAAGAATCTCGACTTCTCCAGTCTAAATACCCGTCAAAGACAGACTCTATCCATACCAAACGCATCCTTACAACCTACCTTAAGTCCATTTACTCAAGGTGCCTTTTTATAGCTCCCTTACGATCAAGTATAGCGTATTTTTGTGAATTACAAGTTTAAAGTAAACAAAGTTATTCTATAATGATGTGATATTGCAGAAATAGGCTAAAAATAAGCTTATTTTACTTACTTTAGCTATTCGGAAGCTTTTCAACTTTAGTGAAATACTGATAAGCATCCAAGAATATTCATGGCCAAGAAGCGCCCGAACACCGCTGCCAGTGTGCTTTTTGGCCCGTTTAGGTGAGTGAGACACTCAGTTTTTAGGTGGTCTTGTCATGAGTTGATCATATCAATGCTGGTTATTAATATACACTCGTGTTTGTATTTGTATTTTCAATGTTATGAGTTGTGTTATTATTAGATCCGATCTCACCACTTTCTTTTGCAATGTTAGATCTGCCCCCTTTCTTTGACCCTTTTCTTTTCAACGAAACTGACAATAATGGAGCGCCATAACCAATTGTCGAAGGACAATTATGTGTTTACTCATTCGAGCTCTCGAGTCATCACCTCGTTCTGGAATGTAAAAGCCTAAGGGTGCAGATCTACGTTTAATGGGAAGTAGAAAATCCATCAAACGTTGATCTGCACCCCCCCTTCTTTTCTAGAAAGGATAACCTGGACTACTGCAACGCACTATACTACTAATACTTGACAGATCTTGTCTAATATGCGAGTAGGTTAAGTAATACGGTTGTTAAAAAGGAGTCATCATGAAGATCAAGTTGCCAAACAAATTACCTGATATTTCTACCTCAATCCTAAAATATTCTGAACATCCCTTATTATTAGAATCAAAAGTTGAAGAGTTAACTGTTCAGCAATTCGTCGCTAAATTTCCCCAGCCCTTTCAATACTCGGATGAACTCGTACTCGACGACAAGACTACTCCGGATCAACAAGAGTATAAAAACGTAGACATGCATTATTCAATTATCACAAAATTTTTTAAGTGTGGTTTCACAGACCCCTCAGCGTTTGCGGTGTGTAATATGGCTGAAGTTGGGCATGGCTTATTTGCTGATCGTGACTTTGGACCATGCGAAGTCTTTATTCTGTATTCCGGTAGAGTCGTTAATAAATCCAAAGCACAGAGCGATTACTCAATGGAAGTCAACCAGAAGTTAGAGACTTGTATCGATGCATCTGAGAGCGGGAACCTAGCGAGATTCATTCAACATATGCCATTCAATTACGATCGTTATCTAACGGAGTCAGAATACCACCCAGGCTCAAAATTAGATCGTAATGATGCTCTATTTTGGGAATACCGTAATCTTATTTACAAGGAAAATTTACAACCCAGTGAGATAGCTTGGTCCAATATGTCAGCATTTCCCTTGGTTATTGCAAAAAAAGTATATTTAATTCTTTACAATACTAGAGCATTGAAACGTGGTGACCAATTAGGATTGTCCTATGGCATACGGTACTGGAGCAATCGTGCAAAATGTCCCGCTTTGTTTACATTATCAGGAAAAATAGTCCCCTCTAGAAAATATGGATTTCGCGAAATCATGATCAGCTTGCCACCTGTTCCTGTCTTGGATCTAGGTTTGACTAACCTATCATATGGCTATGAAGGGAGCTATACAAAAGAGCATTTTCTGGCAGATACCCTCAATTCTGAAAAAATCCTTACAATGGTTCGTTTTCACCAATTTTGTGATGCTGTGTCATTATACGATTTGAGAGATTTGTTGCTACGATTCCATGTTATTGAAGAGGAATATTTGCCATTAGAGTCAGATTTTGTTTCAAAGCTTCGTCAAATTATGCCGCCTGAATATCGCATATCTCTGTATTCAAGAAATCCCGCTGATCCATCTCGATCAGGGATCTTGGATCTTGTATTTAGAACGGAAGATCTTATGAAGTGGGCCCAATTGACTGTTTTTTTAAAAAACCCTCCCCTTGCCGAACTTAATATCTCGATTCGGTGCTTAAAGGCGACACAAGAAATCCATTTCTTGAACGTA
>CAYUMZ010000168.1:0-4641 GCA_964446105.1 uncultured Gammaproteobacteria bacterium
GTGTACAATGAAAGAAAAGAACCAGATTTAGCTAAGTCAGACCTATCTTTCTTCTAGCCAAAGCCCCAAAGAAAATAAGGTTATCCATTGTCACATAAAGCCCAACATTTCTAGGGCCTTTGAGTAGCAGTCACTGAGAGTTTTGCAATTACAGCAGCAGATTCTGTTCTAATGAGTGGAACAAAAAGCCCTTCGCAGTATCCAATATGGAGTTCATTAACATTACCAAATGGGTACAGTTGAGAAGTTGTGGAGCTTATTGGTTTTGGGATTATACTTCGTTGGCGGTGTGTATAAGGTTTAGTTGCTTTAGAAAGGTCAAACTTGGATTTTTCCCATTCTAAAAGGTGAATGGAGCTATTCCACTTGTTGGCCAATAATTGTAAGATGATATCTCTTTCGTCAACAGGGGATATAATAATTGGCGCAGTGTCCGTTAGACGAGACTCCAAGGGAAGTGCCAATTGTTCCTTAAAGGCATTGTACATTAGCGGATTATTATTTAGCCTTTGTAAGATCCAATTCTGAGATATTCCCAAATTAACCCCTTGTTCAAGCTCTAGCAAGCATTGATAACAAAAATTTCTCAAACCATAAATAGTAGTATTAGATTCGGGTGCAAGTGAATTGATTGCTTGAGTTAATGCATCAAATAAATTATCTCTAGGAGAAGTTGATGTACCGAGTGTATAGTAATTTGGAACATCTTTTTCAAATAATGTGCGATAGCACTCAAAGATTTTTGCCGGATTCTGCTCAAGCTCATTGAAAACCGAAAGCGCTTCTTTGACAACTTTTAAGTGATGAAAATTGTCTACATTCTTCATCAACACGATATGGATTCTCGGGATGTCTCTAGCAAAACCTGAAGAAGCCCCTTTCCATAAAAGCTGGGTAGAATTCTCAGAACAAGCCCATACAGTTAAAGGTAATCCCGTGTGGTGCGCGTAAAGTAATGCACTGCGATAACCAAGTCGCAATGTACCCCGATAGGCTTGTACGTAATAATGATAAACAGCCTGTGATTGGCAATATTCGATTAATTTTTGCTTAGTTGTCCCTGAATTAGGATCGGTTACATTTTTTTCTTCTACAAGGGCATTATATTCAGGCGTTCTACGAATCCAATTTTTTTCAAATGCAGCAAATATTTCCTCATGCAATGCTGAACGTGCATGGCTATCGCTTGCAAGGGTTTGCAAAACGTCTGCAACATGATTGCGTGTTGTTTTTAGCACAGTAAATTCAGAATTTTCATCACCAGAAATCATTTTAAGCCTAAAATGCTGTACTTTTCGTTTTTGACCTTGTCGCTTGACACCTGTATAAATGATGGTATTTTTTTGAAGAACCTTTTTATTACTATTCGATAATAACTCTTCTTGTACATGCTCATTTTTGAATATCAGCGATAAAATATAGTTTTTAAATGTATCAGAATTCAATTTAACTGCAAGATTTCTCACAAATTTCATTTTTAAGGTTTTTGAGTCATTATCATCCAACTCCTCCTTGCCTTTTCCAGAATTTGTGTTGTTTTCCTGAAGCACCGGGGATACAGGCGAGATAATTTTTATTGAATTATTTCTCAAAACAGGAACAAAATGGAGGTTACACACGGCAATATGAAGTGTATCTTTATCGTTCCAATTATTATAATCTTCACCATAGCTTTTCAGCCCTTGTCCATCGACTAAATTGTGACAGAAAATAAATTTTTTGTGTCTGTTAGTTTCTTCATCAGGATTTTCTCTCGCTTCAATGACATGGAGCTTAAGACATAGTTTTTGACACAATATTCTCCCATCAATGTGTGGCTCTCCCCAAATAGCTAATTTATCATCACCTAGACCTTCTCCTGCTTCTCGTTCTTCAACAGTATATTGAACATTCGCTAGATATTGTTGATATTGCCCAGTATTTCCGTTGAATGCTTTTGCTATCCAATTAGCAGGATGATTCGGGTCTCGATTGCAATGACTATCCAGCTCTATTGCATATTCATGACACAACATCCTCAAGGACTTTACGGTATACTCATTTCTCCCTGATGATTCAATTAACTCTTGTGCACAAGAGTCGTAAAAACAATCTCCCCGTCCCTTAGATTCCCCTAAACTGAATTCCGTAGGTATTACTTGTTCAAATTTCGCTTTCATTTCATTAGAATTCTTTTTTTGATATGAAAAAAGACCATGCCTTCCGTGCACTTCATCTACATCAGTTGCTTTTTTTTCAGAAGGACGGACTTGATCCAACGAATGAAAATCCTCATTGCAATTATTGATATCAAAAAATCCTTTCTGCACTACACCTTTGTGATCTCGAACATAATAATAACCTTCCTCAGATAAATAAATTTTACCTGCTTCAACATTCTTAGGGTCATTATTCACCAATTCAGACAGTAAACAAAGAGTAAACTCTTTATGCCAATTATTTTCTCCCGGATTGTTTCCCACAGATTCACTTGAAGAAAATATTTTAGAAGTTGGTATTGTTTCAGATTGCAACGACTGAACAGGTAATGTTGATTCTGATTGAGAAACCAGCTGCGTGGTTTGATTTAATAACAAAGATAAAAAATGAGTTTTTTCATCAATACTCATTGTTGGGTGACCGAGCAATGCATGGGTGATACCGCAAAATTGACTTGCCAAGGATGGATTGAGCCAATGCTTAGTATCCGAAGGTGATGTTGTTTCGCCAGACGAAAAAAAATTTAATTTTGTTCGAGGTGAATGCTTAGTCTCTGAATCTAGTGTTGTCGATCGAGAAGCAACAGCTGAAGCTTCTTTTCCTAACGGAGTCTGATCGGGTTCCGGCTTAGTAACAATATTATGCGAATAGGCCGATCTTTGATGAGGTGGAAACTCAGCCATACCAGGATGTGCAATGCAAAAATCCACTAGGGATTTCAAGTTATCAAAGGTTTGATTGCAATAATATTGAGTCGCATTTTCAAGTAACCGTTTATTCTCTGCACTTGTTTGTCCTAGTAATTTCACGAAGGCTTTGTCGTTCCACTTAGTAAAACTTTCACCTGTGGCAGTTGTACTGGGAGTAAAGAAAGACTTAATCGTCCGTGCTGAATTAATATTAAAACGCTTATAAATTAATGTCGCAATCAGATAATGTTCCTGTGAATAAGATTTTATTTTTTCAACTTTATATTCATCTTTAATGCGATTAAATTGTTCAGTGGTCAGGCCAGTTAAAGTATCGAATCCTTTTTGCTCTCTGGTGAGTAACGGTCTAATTAAATCGATAAACTGACTGCGGTCTTTCATCAAACTGTCTCCTGCTGAGGGGGTTGAGGGAGGGCCAACCAAATGTTGACTGATTTCTAATTGAATTCGTGCATAGGCTTCTTCAATCTGTGCATCATTATTGATATTTAATAATCGATATAGATACAGAGTAGTGATTCGCTTATCTTGAATACCTTCAGCCCCTGAAAAGCTACCCTTTTCTATAAGGTCTAAAAAGAATAATTTGTCCATTTGATTATTACGTTGAAAGCGAGATCGAATTACTACTATTCTTTCATGCATGTAACCTAAAAAATTATTTATTGCAGACACTGGTGAGACCTCACCAAAAGAGACTTGATTTAATAATAATTCGAATTTAGGTCGCAAGTCTTTTTCTATGCTAGAATCAATTTGATTGACTTCTAGTGGAAGCTCAATCGTGGAATTGAGAACGATATAAAAATAAGTTTTCTTAAGCTCTGGATCGTCGAGACACGGGACTAAGCTACTGTGACATGCTTGAAAAAATCCTCCGCTTTGATGGTTTTGGTCTTCTGCTTTTAATACTTTGAGTTTTTTATTTTTTCGATAATAATACGCGAGTAAGTAAAATAAATAATCGATACGCCTAGAAGCATGTTCAATTGTAGTTTGTTGGATTTCTTGGTTGGTTTGAGCAGTACGTAAATGCTGAGCAGCATTTTTACCCTCTTGGCTCAGAAAAAGAGACACCGTGTCGTGTTGATTACGTTTACGTCCCAAGCTTAAATCCTTATATCACTTTAGTGTTATGAAGTGAGCGAATGCGAATATGTTGAGTCTCTTAATTAAGCAAATGTTATACCCCTTCATTACACGTTTATAGTCTTTTTTGAATTGTTTTGTATGCTCAATCGCCCTCATTCAAGTGTTCCAGTAATTTATCGACTTTGCCAGCATTTACTAATTGGCCACGACGGGCTGCCTTCATAGCAGCTAGAGTCTTTTTATTTGGCATAATAGGCTCAAAGGGCAAAGCCTTATCTTGCGCAACTCGGATAAGCAATAATCGGAAAGCGTCTGATATCGTAAGCCCAATCGCAGCCAATACAGTTGAAGCCTCTTCTTTAATATGCTCATCAATGCGAGCACGAACAACAGCGTTTGTAGTCATAAAATCAACCTCCTATGTATTACATTGTAGCCCAAGTGACAAATGCCATAAAGCACTTAGATATACTGTGCTCTTATGGGTCGCAGCGGATTATATAGCCACCTTGGTTTAGACTGAGTTTGAAACGAATCCTTCACAGATGTATTTATGGCATGCATCAAAAAGAGTTGTTGCCCAGTCCATCTGCTGAGACCATTCTTAGAGTTGTTTCTGGTCACGCAACTGGAGCCTCAG
>CAYUMZ010000169.1:0-4635 GCA_964446105.1 uncultured Gammaproteobacteria bacterium
ACTATTCAGGGAGTGTAAACAATGGTGAGACGAATAAAGGGTTTTTGGGGTTCTTTGGGGCTGGTTATGTTGAGCCTCTATTGTCGTGGGGTATTAGCTGCCCAAGGCGCTGTCAATGCTGGGGGAGCGGTCACATCTACGCAGAGCCCGCAAACGGCTGTTGCTCCTGCCACGGTCCATACTCCCGGCGTCCCTGTATCTATACCCGTGCCGGCTGGTCAGTTTAATCAAAGGCAAGTGATGATCGGTTCATTAGCGGGCATTGGTCGATTATTCGTTATGGTGGCTTTTTTCTGGTTGTTAATCGATGTTATGAGAAAATTGGGCGGAGAGAAGCCTAAGTTTATAAAGCCGCTTATTTTAGGTGGTGTTGGTATCGCAATAGCTTATGTCGTTCCGGCTATTATGAAATGACCGTATTGTCGGCGATTGGAATTCAAACCTGGCGTGCAAAGCGACCTTTGCCGGGCGCAAAACCAGAAGTTTTTGCGAATGTAATGCAGTTTAATCAGGCTGATAAGCCTATTTTGAATGTTATTTATCCCCGGATTTTTGATAAAAAAATCGAGAGTCTACTTGATGGATTTTGGCGTGCTATCGAAAATGCAGGGCATTGTAAGGGTGAGAGCCAATCTTTGGGCTCTTTAGCCTTGTCTGATAGCACGCCGAATCTTATTTTAGGAACTGAATTGATGCAATCGATTAAGATAGATAGTATTATTCCTTCAGAAATTATAGAGAGCGCTGCCATTCTCGATGATCCTGAAAAGGTTTTTCACAATCCGAAATTAAAAGCAAATTGGTGGAAAACAGTATTGATCAAATTAGGCGGTTAAGTACCGTCTAAAATTTGAAGCAGAATATGGATGTCGCATCTAGAGGCAAGTTGCTGAATAAGAGGAAATGAAATGCATCGTCCACTGTTGGAGCATAGCGAAAATACAGGTGAATCACTTTTTGACCGTGCAGAAAAAGATGGGCTGTTCTTTAGAAATCTTTTTGATCGAAATGTCCAGCAGAATGGTCTGCTCAAAAAACTATGCCAATCTCATGATCAAGATTCAAAATTAAAAAAGCTAAAAGAAAGGTATGAAGCCAGTAAAGAGGTGCTACGCGATGCCTTCGCTGTCATTGATCAATTAGTTCAATTTTTAGCATTGATTAAAGAAGAAAAATGGGAAGCCATTGCTGATAATTTAAATCGTAATGATACTCGTCATTTGATGATCTCTGCATTGTACTCATTGCCGGATGTCAATAAAATTTCTAGGGCACTTGAGAATTCTAGAGTTGTAAATTTTTTAGACGCCGACATTTTAACGTTTTTTGCAATTAAAGACCCAGTGATTGCCTATAACATTATTTATCAATCATTTTGGCAATGGATTGGATTTTCCATATGGCAATTTTTTTGGCCTGAGAAAAATGCTGAGTTACCCGCGGATCGATTAAAAGGGACGCACGTTAGACAGATTATTGAACATTATCCGGAATTCTGGGAAGGACCTGTAAATAAGCACTCAGATTTAAGAAAGAGACTAACATCTGATGATATTCAGGCACTCAGTGAGAGCGCATCTGAAAAAGTGAGAAAGGCAACGAGTAAAGCTGTGTTGGGCGATAAAAAATTACGAATTTTTTTAGAGGAAACGCCAAAATCTCAGCAAGCTGCGAATGCGCGAGTGAACCTACTTCGAGATTCTGGTAATCAATTTCTTAATGAAACAAAAAAAAATAAACTGACTCGAATAGTGGGTAAAATATTAGATCTAAATCAAAATGATAAAATTCGCGCGAACGACAGTACACTTGAAAACTTTTATTATCAGCAATTTTTGTCCCTGATTCAAAATGAAAAAGGTAAAAAGGTTCGTAATGGGCATATTGCATTACGCGACACTATTGTTAGGCTCTGGAGCAATAAAAAGACGTCCGATTTTCCTAATGAAGAAAGGCAATTGCTCATGAAAAGAGCAATGATTCGGGTGCTGCGACTTTCTCCAGAAAATACTATTTTAAAAAATATGAGTGATGAGTTTTATCATGATCTTTTTTCCGATCCAGTTATTTTAAGGAATTTTTTAGAGAAGCCTTCACTACTAGAAGCCTTTACCCGAAAAGAATTTCTTGGGACGAGTATGAGCAAATGGCGAGATAAGCTGTTTCATTGGGTTTTGCAACATGTAAGGGAAACTCGTGAGGGTTTTAGTGCGTATGATTTCAGCTCTAAACATCTACTTGCTGTAATTCAATTGTTTGATGTTCCACAGGGTGAGCTATTGAATCGCTCGGATGTTTGCATTGAGCTCATTGATGTATTGTTGCATCATCAAGACCCTGCTGATTTGATTTCCATCATTGTAGAGAATGAGTCGTTTAGAAAAGAAAAGAATATCATCAGATTATTACAAAAAGCGAAACCTATGCAGTTGGTTGAGATATTGTCTCGTCATGTCGGCATCCAAATGAATATAAAGTCTAAAATTGCTGAGCTTGAATCAAGCATTAAAAAAATTGAAGCTGAAAGCAGTCTTCACTTGAATAAAAAAAGAAAAAGCTCGGGTTTAAATCGAAAAAATAATAGTGCTAGTGCAATTCAGGCCTTTAAAAAAGAGAAAAGCTATTACGAAGCTTTGTTGGAGTTTTATTCGACGTCTGTACATGTAATCCAAGAAAAAAAAGAATTGCTCAATAAACTAGGAGCCAGCGAAGTCTCTACGGCAACAGTGAATCCGCACGAACAAATACTATTAAACGCCTCTTCGAACCCGCCCCAACGTCAGCAAATCTGGGAGAGTCCGGAGCTGCAACGTGAACTGGCTGAGAAAGCAGGATTGTCGACCGTTTTGTTGTTTATTCGTTCATCTGAGTGTAACAAAGAAACACTAGCGCATTGGAAGACGGCATTTATAAAATTAGAAGAGCCAGAAAATGCTCAGTTGCTAGAGAGGGATTGGCATTATTTGCTGAATAATGTCCCGCATTTTGCATCCTGGATACTGTATCGATTAGCGAATAGTGAAACATTCACTTTAGATAAAGAGAAAATTCAAAGCTTGCTGGAATACTCGGTGAGTGGCTATGATGTATTAAAAGTGCTCGAAAAAGAACACCAGTCTCAATCACCAGAGAAACCACTCAGAGAAAGATTATTGAAAGATCCTGCAATCCTGTCTCGAGTATTACAGTGTCACCGTACAACATTGGATCAACAATTGTGGGCTAATTTAATAGTGCGATTATTGCATTGTGAAAAAGAATCTAATATTGCCCAACATTTAAGAGATAATTTTGAAAAGGATATCGTACATTACGCTGATTATACGCATTTGCAATTGTGCCTACACTGCGGGGATACAGCTTCTGAAGCCAGTCGAATGGCGGATCTCAGGGAAGCCCTGATTTCTTCTCAACGAGTCCGCGAAGAGCTGAATAAAGAACCTGAATTGAAACTGCTCGGTTTATTGCTAACATCAAGTTCGGATTCTGAATTAATGGCATCCTTAATAGCGAATAATCACGGTTTTGAATGCGTGTTGAAGGATGCTCAATTACGTGACCGATGTCTGAAAATAAATAATATCGAACTGAATGAACATTTAGCCATTTATTTAAAAAAATGCGAGGTAGATCTGGATGATGCTAGATCTTTGTCACAAAGAGATCTTTTTCGACAATTAACGCCAGGAATCATCGAGAATCTTCATCGTCCTCAAAATGCCGCAACGCATTGTCAATTATTGTCTATTCTAATAGCTGAAGTTCGAGCTAATTCCTCAAAACGTACACAAGTATTAAGTTATCTACAGAGTACGTATTTTAGTCGGAATGTGCATTCTGCTGAGTGTCAGGAATTATTTCGTCTATTTATAGAGTGTTGTGATCAGCGTGCTGTAAGGACAATATTTTTTCAGCATCCAATTTTGAGTGATTCCTTAATGGCTAAATGTTGGTTATCGCTTTCTGTGGGTGAATTAGTGAGTATGATGACCCATGAATTTGAATCATTTGAATTAGGGATTCAGGATGTGTCACGAAATAAAGAATCATCATCTGTAAAATTTACATCGGCGATGATAAAATCTTTATTGTGCTGTCTTCCTTCTGAGCAATATTCTCAAAAACTGAAAGACTTTTTAAAAAATAAAGCATTTTTGACTGTTCTATTGAGTGATATTACTCTTCCACAATTAAAACAAATATTATCACAAGATAAAGAAATTACAGGCGCGATTCTTGATTATTTTAACAATAATCCCATTGCTTTTTCCAAAGCACTGCAACGATCTGCGTCTATGAAGGATTTTTCTCATTTGAGACAGTTACAGCAATTGTTATCCTCGCAATCAGGAATTGCAGCATTATTTGTTAATCATGTGCGTAAGGATTACGCAGAGAATTGTACAGCATGGTTTGATAATCACGTCATAGAGTATGTAAAAAATTCATCTGATCATAATGCAGTATTCGATATTCTAGAGTGTTGTTATCGTGTCTCAGGTGGTGATTTTTTCTTGAATTTCTCTGTGCCACTTTGTGATAGCAAAACAAGAATTTTCTTATTTTATCATTTATGTGGTGGTGAGGAAATTTCGGGTCTTTATAATGATCAGATTGATTTATTGAGAGAATTTT
>CAYUMZ010000170.1:0-4620 GCA_964446105.1 uncultured Gammaproteobacteria bacterium
GGGACCACACAAATTAAAGATAAACAACTTCATACCCATCTAGAATTGCAGGGTAAAAATATGTTAATCAGTGATACACCAGGTGTGAAAGTTGTCGCTACGCCTAACCTGACAATGAATATCGTTGATAAAGTTATGTCTTTGGAAGGCAATTTATTTATTCCTAAAGGAGAATTTCGATCCTACGACTATAATGATACGATCGTTTTGCCTGATGAAATTACTTATAAGCAGAAAACTCCACTAAAACCTACACCAACTACTCCAGTCGAATTAACCACTAACATTGAATTAAAATTGGGCGATAACATCACCATCGATTCTAACGGATTAAAAGGTAAATTGGCCGGTGGATTAACGATTAATGATAAAGCCGGCGGAGCCACGACTGCATTTGGACAACTCTCTCTTATCAATGGTACTTACGATTTTCGTGGACAACCCTTAAAAGTCGAACGTGGCATTTTAAATTTTAATGGTGGTCCTATTGATAATCCTAATTTAAATGCACGTGCCATTCGTCGAATAGGTGTTGGGGGTGTTTATCAATCTTTAAGCCTATCGGATCAAAATCGGATCGTTGGGATTAATATCACCGGAACATTAGCAAAACATACTCTGACACTCTTTTCCGAACCCGATGATATCAGTACCAGTGATATTTTATCCTATTTAGTACTGGGCCAATCTACAACCGCTGTATCCGGTAGCAGTATGAATGCAAAAGCATTACTCGGTGCTGCGCAAGCGCTTAATCTGAGTGGTGATAATTCCTTATCTCGATTCAAATTGCAATTAGAACAAAAATTGGGCCTTAGTGAGCTCGACATTACTTCGTATGAAACAAAAAATAAAGCTAGTCCAGAAACCACGATTCAACACACCGCTTTCGTCTTAGGTCGATATCTATCCCCTAAATTGTACGTGAATTACAGTTTTGATATTTTAGATCATACCAATGTTTTCCGAATACGGTATTTTCTAAACAAGAAATGGTCAGTACAATCTGAAAGTTCTGTAGATGGAAGTGGTCTAGATATTTTATATTCTTTTGAAAGGGGATAACAATGAATTTAATTGAAGCTGTCATACACAATAATGTTAATGCCGTACGTGATGCTCTTGAGCAAGGTGCCGATCCTAATGGATGCTTAGATCCCGCTAACGTTACTCCTCTGCATTTCGCAGCCCAGCACAATGCAGCCGATGTTGTTCCTCTCCTAATCACCGCCGGTGCTAAAGTTAATGCAAAAACAATTCCCGATGGCCAAACTGCGCTTGATATTGCTCGACTTCATAAACACGAAAGAATAGCCAATTTACTTGAAGAGCTTAGTATACGCTGCCAAGATTAAGAAAATTAAAGGCTTTTAAGGGACGGACGCTCCGCTATCTGCTGTGAATCGGTAGTCTTTTTCGGAATAAATTCAGCAAAGTTTTCGCGTGCAGATCGCAATATGTCACCCAAAGATCCTTTACCATCAAAATAACCTGTATATTTATTATAGTAGGCGTTATTCATTGCTTCAGCCTTACTTATCCAATGGATGAGATTGCTTATTGCTCTGTGATCAACAGGTTTTTTAACCGAATCAAAATCAGCACTCTCACTTCCCTTTGTGAGATCGGTGATCAGCTTTTCGAGGTCTTTTTGAAGAGCTTGAACCAGCGTATTTTTTTTATCAGAGAGTTGTTTATTATTAATCCCTATCCAATAAAAAAATCCATCTGTTTGACGCGAGAATAAATACTCTGTTAATTGATCATTGAATTCATTCAAACTTTTTAACAAATTCCCTCGATAGCCTACGTGAAGCTCCTGAACTGCAGCCATTTGCTCAGATTCTAAGAGATTAGCACTACTCAACGCATCAAGATGCGGTTTGGCGTCACCTAGTTTCTTTTCGGCCATGTTAATTTCAGCGAGTGCGAATCGAGCCTGATCGCGTGCTGGTTTATTATTATTATTTCTTTCAACTAATGGGTTGAGGATTTTTAATGCAAGTTCAGTTGCAAGTTTACGGCTAAACCATAATTGATAAGCTAATGTCACAACATTTAGCATCAATTGTGGAAGAATTTGTACAAACAGTAATATTCTGACCACAGACAGGGTCAACAATTCTGCACAAATATCATCATATTCCAGCAATATGCTAGCGACCTCTTTATTCATACCCAAAGAGAAAACACCTCGACCTATGATAGTATTTTGACTAATTCGTAAATAATCTTGCCAACAGCGTTGACGAAAATCTTTGTTAGCAAAAATACGACGTAGTTTTTCTTCTCGAACACTTTGAGGTAATGATTCCCAGGGTATTTGAGTCAAAATCGCTGTAGTAAAACCATAAATTGCGGTATTACATCCCGGCAAATTATAGCGAGGAAATTGTAAGGCGATTTTTTCAATCGCTTGAAAAAAAGACTCAACCTCTGTGTTTTGATCACTCGAAATAGCAGCGCCCTCAGCTTTCGAATGATGCTCAAATTTTTGAGATTGCCAGATTCGCACAAAATTGGAAATCTGAAAATTTAATTGAGGATTGGGAGGATACGGACCATCACCATCCGCAGAACAGACTGTTGCTGCGGTTTTAATGGGTGATAGTGCTACTTTCAATGACCCTGTCATAATCACTCACAGTTAAGTGCTGAGCCAGTTTTATCTGGCGGAGTAAAACCACCTTTAAATTTAGGATCTGGTAATTCCCTAGAGTCTTCATCACTACTAAATCCAGTAGAATTTGACACCTGTTTACTTTTTTCTTCATCACGTCCAAATCCAAAGCGACACGCAGCGCCAACATGTGCTTCAGTACTAGACTCATCAGTGACCACTGGGGCATCTGATTCAGAATCGCTAAATACTAAACGTTTTTTAGAAGTCTTTTGCGCTTTTGATAATGCGTGTTTTAATTTTTCTATTTCTTGCTCTAGCTCGCGAATTTGAGCTTCATATTGATCTTTAGACTCATTAGATGCTTGAAATGCGTTAGCATTCTTTACAAGTGTTAATTGTAAACTCTCCAACAATTGCCTTTGTGACTCTATTTGCCTATTTAATAATTGATGTAAGTCTTCCAATTCACCTTGATGAGCTTCTTCTGCTTTCGAATGGGCATCTGCTAAATCTCTGTTTTTTGCTTTTAAATCTGCAATTTCTGCACTCATGGCGTGACATGTCGACTGAGCAGCTGCTAATTCCCGCGTCAACTTGCTCTTATCACGCTCTAATTGCTCTTTTTCTTTTTGAACAAACGGAAGTAACTGATGACTTCCCATAGCTTGTTGATATGCAACAAGATTATTTTTTTTCAAATTTTCCCAAATAGTTCCAAGCATTGCTTTAATTCTAGTGTTATCTTTATCCGTAATCACACTGGGTATTGACACTTCTCCTTCGCCAATAATCGATGGCAAATCTTTCGCATCCGGTGAAACTAACCCTTTTTCTTTTAACTGAGCTAAATACTCTGCTTGGTTTTCTGGAGTCAGTAGTGCATGTGAAATGGCTAATTTTTCCTTCAATTGAGATACGACAGCTTCAGTTAAAAGAAAAGAGTTTTCTGTAGAGTGCATCGTAGATTTCAATAATCTATCAAAATCAATTGTTAATTTATTATAGGCAACTGCAAAGATTTTCACGAGATCCTTTAACGATTCAATCGACGAAAAAGGTGTATCTGTATGAGCCTCTAATTTTTTCGCTTTTCTTTTTTCATTGAGTTCATGTAATTCATCTAAAAAACTATTAAAGGCAGCATCGAACATAAGGTACGTGTAATAGCGTTTACTCGTTTTTAAAATTTTGTCGACTACCTCAATAAATTGTTCGTCGGGATACGCATCAATAAATTTATGTGAGGATGTTGACGGGTTGGGATAAGGTATTGAAATATCAGCTCGTTCAAGCAGTCCCAACTCAGCACTTCTGTCTAAAATTCCATCATCGTCATAAGGATAGTATCGAAATCGATAATGAATTTTATCCCGATATTGTCGTACAAGTTTAATGACCTCTTTTCGAAAATTCGATCGATCAGTAAAAGAAGTACGACCTCTCTCAATCACCTTTTTAATATGTTCATCAATAAATGTTTGTTCTGTGGCATCTAATAAGCCTTTAAAAAAAACACTTCTTAACACCGCGCTGGTGCTAAGAGCAGAATTAAGACCTTCTCTGACTATTGTGCTACCTTCAGCGTTATGAGTAACATCGAGTTCAATTAAAGCCGTGGCAAGCATACCTATGGCATTTTGCAGTTTGAGTATATCTTCCGTTGCGGGCTCATCATATTGTGGTTGTTCTGCAACACCTTCAGCAACTAGCTTTACTTGGGGTGTCCCAAATCCTTCGGCCCCAGTTGGGGGCTCAATCTTGTTGAAAAAAGCCCCATCATCATCAGGTGGCTTTAAAGGAGCCGCTATGGTTTCCTGGCCTTTACCGTACGACATACAAAGTTTCCTTGTCCCATTCTTTCGATGGGCGGATTGTAGCAAAAAACACTAAATGATGTCACGAGTCAATTTGCCATATTATTATCAGAGATCAGCCAAGTGTGGGATGGGGTCAAATCTTGACAAATAGACAAATATAAAATCTTATTCGATTTGTCT
>CAYUMZ010000171.1:0-308 GCA_964446105.1 uncultured Gammaproteobacteria bacterium
TAAAGCGACTTACATTTTTCAAGATATTTAATCCTCCATCGGTGCAGCAACTAATACTTCACGTGCGCCATTTTCAATCTGCCCAACAATTCCAGCTGCTTCCATTGATTCAATTAATCGTGCAGCACGATTAAATCCTATTTTTAATCGTCGCTGAATGCCTGAAATTGAAGCACGTCGAGATTCCAATACGATCTGAACGGCTTGATCATACATGGGATCTTGCTCGCCGTCATCATTCTCAGATCCAGGAGATTCCCCGGCTTCGCTAAACCCTCCCCCACTCACAATATCTTCAAGATATTCCG
>CAYUMZ010000171.1:318-4566 GCA_964446105.1 uncultured Gammaproteobacteria bacterium
GACGTTTAAGATCACTCACAACACGATGCACTTCTTCATCCGCGACAAAAGCACCGTGCACTCGAACTGGAACAGCAGTGCCGGGCGGTAAATAAAGCATATCGCCATGACCCAATAATTGTTCAGCACCTGATTGATCTAAAATCGTGCGTGAATCAATACGTGAAGAGACTTGAAATGCAATTCTTGTGGGAATATTCGCTTTAATTAAACCTGTTATGACATCAACTGAAGGACGTTGTGTCGCTAAAATTAAATGTATTCCAGCAGCGCGCGCTTTTTGTGCAATACGGGTAATCAGTTCTTCGACTTTTTTTCCAACCACCATCATCATATCGGCAAATTCATCAGCCAATACAACAATGTAAGGTAATTCCTCGAGGTAGCCCGGTTTATCGGTTGTCGAATTGGGTAGCCATAGCGGATCATAAATTGGATCGCCATCCTCAATCGCTTTAGCCACTTTTTGATTGTATCCCGATAAGTTTCTTACGCCGAGTGCTGCCATCAGCCGATATCGGCGTTCCATTTCAGCAACACACCAACGTAAAGCATTTGCAGCGTCTTTCATATCGGTTACGACAGGCGTTAATAAATGAGGAATACCATCGTAAATCGATAATTCTAACATTTTAGGATCGATCATAATCATGCGTAATTCTTTAGGCGTCGATTTGTACAACAAACTTAACAGCATGGCATTTAAGCCCACGGATTTTCCGGAACCTGTTGTACCCGCTACTAATAAATGAGGCATTTTCGCTAAATCTAAAACGACCGCATGACCTGCAATATCTTTTCCTATCCCTAAGGCTAATGGCGATTTTGCTTGCGCGTAGCGTTGGGACGCAAGAATTTCTCGCAATCGAACAGTTTCTCGAGATGCATTGGGTAATTCTAATCCAATAACGGATTTTCCAGGAATCACTTCAACAATCAGTACACTCGTCACTGATAATGCACGCGCTAAATCTTTCGCTAGCCCAGTAATTTTGCTGACCTTAGTGCCTGCTGCCAATTGTAATTCATAACGCGTTACTACAGGTCCGGGGTGCACCGCAACAACTTTTACAATCACACCAAAATCTTGCAATCTCAATTCTACAAGACGAGACATTTCTTCTAATTGTTGATTGCTATAGCCTTTTCGTTCTTGTTGATCAGGAGGATCCAATAAATCCAGTGGAGGTAATGTACCTGCGAGCGCAGTATCGTAATGCACTTTTTCAGGTTTTGGTTTACTAATACGTGGTTTTGAAGGCACAGGAACAACAACATCATCTTCCCAAGGAGCATCATCCTCTATAGACGACGTCGCGCGCACAATTTTTGGTTCAGCGCGAAGATCTGTTTGTATGTCAGTTTTTATCGAGGATCGAATTTCGGGTTCACGACGCGTTTTATTACCCGATGTGCGTGGAGAAATTTCTTTCTCAACGTCTTTTTGTACACTTTGATTGAATTCTCGACGCGTTTGTATTCGTTCACTAATACTATCCCAGAGTTCAAGAGTTTTTGCACCAATACTATCTGCAACATGCAACCAAGATAATCCAGTAAATAACGTAACGCCAACTAAAATTCCTGCAAATAATGCAAGCGAAGTCCCTGCTCCGTTTAATATATTCACTAAATGCCCTGCAACAAAGTTTCCTAAAACCCCGCCAGAGGTAAACGGAACCCAATTCGATGCACCGTGAAAATGTAAACTGAGTAAACCCGCAATGCCAGCAATCGCTAAAAATGCCCCAAAAGCTCTAAGCCATAATAATGGAACACGATACGGATGATCAGATTGATTTCGTTCATTCCAAAACCACCAAGTGCCGAAAAAAAATGCAACCGGTAATCCGTACGCTAAATAGCCTAAAAGATACAACAACACATCAGTAACCCATGCGCCTACAGCACCCTCAGCATTTAAAATTTGATCACTGGCACCCAAATTAGACCAACCTGGATCTGTAGAGTGGTATGTTGCTAATCCTATTAGTACAAAAACAGCCATTGCTGAGAAGGAAATAAGAAATCCTTCACGCAAGCGCTTATAGAAATGTTCCGCGAACACTTCTTCAGATTCTTTCTTGCGCCCTGCTCTTGCCACTATCGTTCCTCAAAAAATAGTCTATAATCGGGCGATTATACGTCGTAAGTATGCTAAAAAGAAGGGGGGTACTCATGCCAACACAGCATCATCGTCTGATAATTTTAGGCTCTGGGCCTGCCGGCCACACGGCAGCGATCTATGCCGCTCGTGCTAATTTAAATCCGGTAATTATTGCAGGTATGGAACCCGGTGGTCAGCTAACACGTACAACGGATGTTGATAATTGGCCCGGCGATGTCGAGGGTTTACAAGGACCTGCATTGATGGAACGTATGCTCAAACATTCTGAACGATTTAATACGCGTGTCATTCGCGATCATATCATGAGCTGTAATTTATCGCAGCGTCCGTTTTTATTAGTGGGCGATTCGGGCGAGCACTATACGTGTGCTGCATTAATTATTGCCACTGGAGCTTCGGCTCAATATTTAGGATTACCATCGGAAACTGCATTTATGGGGCGCGGTGTTTCTGCGTGCGCAACGTGCGATGGTTTTTTCTATCGTAATTTACCTGTCGCTGTAGTGGGTGGTGGAAATACTGCTGTAGAAGAGGCGCTTTATTTATCAAATATTGCAAGCAAGGTCACAGTTATTCATCGAAGAGATAAATTTAAGGCTGAAAAAATTCTGATCGATCATTTAATGCAAAAAGTGGATTCTGGTAAAGTTGAGATTGCTTGGAATCATGCACTCGATGAAGTTCTGGGTGATCAAAAAGGTGTTAATGCTTTACGGATTAAAGAGGTTGATACAAATAATACCCAGAATATCGATGTTCAAGGTGTATTTATTGCTATCGGTCATCGGCCCAATACAGAAATTTTTAACGGTCAATTAGAGATGAATAATGGTTATATTCGAGTTGCCACAGGGCAATCAGGTAACGCAACACAAACGAGTGTTCCAGGCGTTTTTGCAGCAGGCGATGTGTCTGACCACATTTATCGTCAAGCCATCACTTCAGCTGGAACGGGATGCATGGCCGCATTAGATGCCGAAAGATACCTGGATGCTTTATAGGCATTCGATTATTGATTGATATTGAGCTTTTTTTAAGGCAAAATAATCGGCTTACTCATTATAGATAGGTTTCTCATGCCAAAAGATGATCATATAGAAATGGAAGGAATTGTTACAGATTCTCTCCCAAACACAACATTCCGCGTCAAGCTCGAGAATGGCCATACTGTTATCGCGCATATTTCTGGCAGAATGCGCAAAAATTATATTCGAATTTTAACGGGCGATTTAGTCAGAGTTGAACTAACACCCTATGATTTAACGAAGGGAAGAATCACTTATCGTAGTACTGAAAAAAGGAAGCCTGGAGCTGCTCCTGTTAACGCAAACCCAGATGAGGCAGATTCGGATTCTAATGAAAATCCTTAACCTACCCTTCCTCAAAAATTAATTCGTTGTTTTTTGAGTGCTTAATGATGTCCCACTCAGCTCTCTAACTTTATAAACTATTTTGTCATTTTCAATGCTGATGAAGACATTTCCGCCCTCGATCAAGCGTCCAAATATTAATTCATCTGCTAATGGTTTTTTAATGTGTTCTTGAATTAATCGCGCCATTGGACGTGCACCCATTTTTCTATCATAACCATGAAGTGCCAACCATTCTCTCGCCGTTGAATCCACTTCAATAACAACATTTCGAGTCGCTAGTTGAACTTCGAGTTCTGTTAGGAATTTATCAACCACTCGACTTAATATAGCGGGATCAAGATGTTTAAATTGAATTATGGCATCTAATCGATTTCGGAATTCTGGCGCAAACATTCTTCGAATGGCATCACTGCCGTCTAATGTCACTTCTGTTTCTACAAATCCCATTGTTGAACGTTCTAATAAATCAGCCCCAGCATTGGTTGTCATCACAATAATAACATGTCTGAAATCTGCTATACGACCATTATTATCTGTTAATGTTCCGTGATCCATCACTTGCAATAAAATATTGAATATATCTGTATGCGCTTTTTCTATTTCATCTAACAGTAATACTGCATGAGGATGCTTAGTAATCGCTTCAGTCAGTAATCCACCTTCTTCATATCCCACATAACCCGGAGGTGAACCAATTAATCGAGAAACACTGTGTCTTTCCATATATTCTGACATATCAAATCGTAT
>CAYUMZ010000172.1:0-4564 GCA_964446105.1 uncultured Gammaproteobacteria bacterium
GCTGTCACCGCCGTGGGCAACTCACTTGAGGATAAAAATCTCACCAGCATTCTAGTATTTTTAGCCGAAAAAGAACAAATTAAAATTGATGAAGAGACCCTTAAAAATTTTATCCGAAGTACTGAAAAAAATATTGATAAACAAACACCACTGCATATTATTTGGAAAAAATCGTTCCCTACGACACAAACAAAAATTAATTTAGCTGAACTCAACAAATCGTATTTTGAGGCACTAGCGAAAAAAGCAGGCAATGAATCTATGCCAGATGCTCATATGGATGAGGAAGAAGCCGTCATATTATCAAAACTCAAAAACTGTTGGGGTCAGATCTTAATACAAGACAATCCAAAAATTGAGGCGGATTTTTTTGAATTAGGAGGACTATCAATTGATATCAGCCTACTGATTCAAGTCTTACGGCGAGAATTCCCGCAACTCAAAGAAGAGATTAATAATAATTTTGTGCTTGAATGCAGAACATTACTAAGTCAAACTAAGCGAGTCTATAGCTTGCAACATCCAGTGGAGCTTGTTCCACTCAAGAAAAACCAACAGTCTGATGCGCCCTATATTATATTCTGCCCACCTTCTATTTTGGGGGATCCTGAACAAGATTACACGGATTTCTTTTCATGCAGTGATGAGATCTTTGGAAAACCTATTTTTGATGAACGTTTTCAAGTCTATGGACTAAAAGCACGAGGCCTTAGCGACCCTTCCTTGATGCCTACTAGTCTTTATAGTATGGCGCAAGATTACGCATTGACAATTAAAAATTGGGTCGAAAAAAACAGTAAAGTTAATTGCCCTATTTTCATTTTAGGATGGTCTTCAGGGGGCACTGTGACACCTGAAATTGTCCGAGTACTTGCAAAATATAGCATTCAATCAATTGCTTATGTCTGTGATAGTATCGCACCCTTTTCATATCATCATTTTACAACGCAAGAACACACGCAGGAGTTAATCTTTCTCGTAAATAATTTACGTCAGTTCATGAATATTAAACTTGATCGCGATTTATTGGCGAAGGCCCTCAATGAAATTCAAAAACCACGAGATCAAATCAGTTATTGTTTTGAGTATTTAATCAAAAAATCCAAGGAAAAAAATAAAAATATTCTACTTACAGCAAAAATTATTCGCCTAGCTGAACATAATTATATCATTCGGGAAAAATTACCCGCCTTTACTCTTTTTAAAGCTAAAAAATATCTTTTAAAAGACTTAGTGCCAGAAGATAAAACGCACTATTGGCCTAGAGCCAGTATTCGAAACTTAGGAATGCCCGCAGAAAAGATAATAGATGGTGACCATTTTGAGATGATAAGAAGTACAGGTTTAGCCAAGATAATAGCGTCGAAGATGATATACGACTACGCTACACAGAAAATTAGTGAACTCGATGGCATGCTCGAAAAGCAAGGTGATTACGTAGTTCCTTCTATCACAATTGTAGACCCTACTTTAACCGATGAAGAAAGTAAGAAAAGACTTCCTATTGCTTTTTCTGGCGCAGTTAAGAGCTTCTTGCTTGACTTCCAAAAAAAGGTTCTCTTAATTCATGGTGAATCAGGAATAGGAAAATCCATTTCTATGAGGCGCCTAGATATTGTACTTTCAAACTTGAGAGTTAACACAAAAACTCTCTTCTTAAATGGCTATACGTGCGAAAATCTCAAAAGAGGAATTGAAGATGAACTTAATGACTGGAAGAAAGAGTCACCTCAACTAAGGGTATTGATACTAGAAGGGTATGATGAAAGGCAAGGTGGAGTCGATTACAATTATTATGAGACGAATAAACTATCAAATTTCGAAAATCTGAAGGTTATATTCACATGCCGAACAGAAACACTCAAGCCAGGATACCGTACCAACTTTATAATACCAGCAGAAAAAGACGCATTTGATGAATTCAAAATTCAAACTTTTACTACAGACCAAATCAAAGCTCTCATTAGAATTAAACATCAGACAGAACAGGTGACCCAAGGCAAGATTGAAGAAATCTATCAAGTGATTTCACAACATGAAGGATTAATAGATTTAGTAAGTAACCCACTATTGCTGATATACGTATTGGCTTCACTCCCAAAACTTCTGAAATTGAATGAAACAATTACTCGATATAAAATTTATCAAGCGTTTTGTCAAGATTATTTTGAACGTGGAGAACAAAAGCTTAAAAGCCAATCAGGTATTGATGAAGATGTAGACTTTCAATTGGAATGCCGAGAATATACCCAAAAGGTTGCCATAGCCTTTTTTTCTGAAGGCATCACAAGCTATCAGGTCCCCAAACGCACAAATTTCGCTTCAATTAAGGGAAGTAAAAAGACAGTAAAGTCTCTGGCCGACTTATTCAAGCCTGAGTCCAAAAACCTACTTAAAGCCTGTCCTTTTAATATTCAAAATAAAAACTACCGATTTATTCACAACTCGCTACTAGAATATTTTGTAGTCGATGCAATGGTATGTATCTTAAATGAAGTAGAAATAGAATTTCATGAAATTCAAAACTGGTTCATTGAAAATGAATTAAAACCCCAAAGACTTGCCTCCAACGAATCAATTGGTAGATTTTGGGCTGAATCTTATAGAGACCAAAGTAATATCAAGAATAAATTATTTAAGATTATTCACTCAACCAAAGATGAACCCAAGCTGAATATATTAGGCGGTATTTGTTTGACATTGCTAAATCTAGCCCATGAGGTTATATTAAGTACTAGCTTCTCTAACGCGCATATTAAAAATGCAATTCTTGACAATGCTCTTTTCGATAATGTTAACTTTGAATCTGCAACGCTTGAAGATATCAGCTGCAAAGAATCATGGTTTCATAATTGCAGTTTTTTGAATGTTAAATTTTCCAATATTAATTTTCATGAATCCTCCCCTTTAAATCAAAGATTTTCGGACAATATTCTTCTTCATCCCAATGGAAATCTGGCCATCACAAGCGAAGGCTATACTATCAAATTATGGGATATTCACCTAGCAAAATGTGTTTTCACGCTCATTATTGAAAAATATATTGATTTTCAAGAAAAGAATCACCCTTATAAAAAAATAACGAATATAAAGCTCTCTCATGATCAAAACAATGTTATCTTTTGGATAAATAAAAATAATAATTACGATATTTTTCTTATTAACATCAACAATTTAAAATTAATTTCTTCAATTAGCGGAATAAAATCTGAAAAAATCGACTTTATTTCGTCAAAACAAAAAGATAAAACACTCATGATTTACAAGAATAAAAAGAAAATAACAGTTCAAGATTTTTTTGAAAAAAATCTTATAGCCGAAATAGAAGCAGAATCAATTATCGAAAATTTCTTTATAAATGAAACACATGCTCAATTAGTGACGACTCATAAGAATTCTATTTTGAACATTTGGAGTATTAAAAATGGACAACTCTTGACGACCATAGAAGACGACTTAAAAAGGTGTAGCGAGTATAACCCAATTGTATATTTCAATAAAGATTGCTCTATTTTGGCCATAATAGAAAATCAATACTTATCACTTTGGAATATTTATAAATCGTGCAAGATTGAAACTATTGAACTACCGACTCGATCATATAATAATATTTTACGCTTTCTTTATTTTATCGGTGACAACTTTGAATCTTGCATTTATCTTGACGAGGACATGATTAAAAAATATAATTTAATCACAAAAGAAATTATTCATTTATTTAATCTAGATCACTATATTAGTTCAGCCTTATCACTCGATCAGTCTCTCCTCTTTGTCCAAACCAATCGGATGATTCGTATTTTAGAAATAGAAAAGAAATTCATCTACAGATCCTTAGCTACAGATATGGAGGGTCCTCTATTCAACGAACAACTTATTCGTCGACCATCTAGACACGCCAATAATCATATATCTCGTGATTTAAAATTTTCAGTAAGATTAACTAATAAAGACCTAGTGGTATATGACTTTATAAATTCAATTAGAATACTAACTTATAGCCATAAAACAACGATTACTACATTTGATCTTTCAGAAAATAATTCACTATTAGCATCAGCAAGTCAAGACTATCACGTCTTAATATGGAATTTATTAACTAAAAACAAAATATACTCGTTTGAAAAATCCGATCAGAATTCAAACATCAAGCTAATAAAGTTCAACAGCGATGGCAGTCTTTTAGCAATCGCAAGCAATAAAAATCTAGCCGTCTTAAATACCAAGACATTATCTAGAATAGCTTATTTTGAGTACGACGTCTGTGATTTTGTTAGTGAAATAATATATACAATGCAAACAAAAAAAATTATTGTCTCTTTTTCTGAAAATATCAGAGATCATATCTTAATATTTGACATTGCTTCAAACTTGACAATTTTTCTGGAGGATTCAAATATTTATCAGGATATTTTCCACAACAAAGATGAATCTTTCATATTCGGTATGCAGGTTAAACCACGAAAATTCTTGATTCAGAGTCTTAAATTTAACGAAAAATTAATTTTCGAGGATATTCTATATTTTTCATACAATCAGAAGTCTGACATTCTTGCTCTGGCTT
>CAYUMZ010000173.1:0-4547 GCA_964446105.1 uncultured Gammaproteobacteria bacterium
AAATGCTGCTGGTGGCTCTATATATCTTGGGGTAGACGATCAATGCCAAATAGTTGGCATCAATATTACAAATCGTTTAAAGAGTGAAATTCAAGATATAGCTAGAAATTGCGATCCCAGCATAAAGATAAAGCTCATACCGCATAATGAATATAGGATACTAGAAATACAAGTAGATGAAGGAGGAGACAAACCCTATCGATGCACAAATGGATTCTATCTGCGTGTAGGTGCATGTGCTCAAAAATTACGAAGAGATGAAATTGTCCAGCTAATTAACGACTCAGGAAAGATACGTTTTGATGAAACATTAAATACGAATTTCAACTTTGAAGAAGATTTTTCAAAAGAAAAATTCCAAAAATATCTTGATATTTCTAATATCAAATCTAATGCCTCTGTAGAGGATATTCTACAAAGTTTGAATGTAGTCATTCACAAAAACCACAAGATAAATATCACTAATGGCGGCGTGTTATTTTTCGCAAAAAATCCACAGCGTTTTTTCCCAGAAAGCTATGTGACTTGCGTTCGATATCAGTTCCATGACAGATTTTCGATCATTGATAAAGCTGAAATAACTGGCTCTCTCATCGATCAAATAGAGCAAACCATGTTATTTATTTTACGCAACATTGCTGTCAAAACTGTAATTAGTACCACGTTCAAACCACGAATCGGCCAAAGTACCGAAATCTATGATTATCCTGTCGATGCTTTACGAGAAGCCGTCATCAATGCTGTAACACATCGTGACTACAATTATGATAGCTCACATATTTATGTTCATATCTACCCGGACCGTATCGATATCGAAAATCCTGGAGGCCTTTTTCATGGCCTCACTCGAGATAAATTAGGAAAATTGAGTATAAGAAGAAATAGGTTAATTGCTGATTTGCTTTTCAGGGCAAAATATATTGAAAGAGCTGGTACTGGATTCGATCGTATGGTTCATGCCCTTAGTGATAACAAAAACCCTCCCCTAGACGTCACAATAACCAATTTCTTCACAATTCGTTTCTACAAACGAGTAGAGGAGGAAAGTGAATTAGATTTAACGAGAAGACAACAACTACTATACGGCATGATAAAAGAACGCCATTTCGTCAAAAAGCACGAAGTCGCCCTTTTTTTAAATATCAGTGATGATACCGCCTTAAGAGAACTTAACTATCTGATGAAAAAACAATTAATACGACGTAGTGGCACTGGAAAATCAATAATATACGATATAATAAAATAAATTCATCTACTATATCTTAATCTAGCTAATTTATTGTTTTGTAGCGGCTAGCGTGAAATTAATTTTAACCTCGTCCTTAATGTTGTCAGTGCTTGCCCATTCACCTCTTCCAATACCAAATGTCGATCGTTGAAGGGTGGTTTCACCGGTTGCGATTGTGGTTATTTTTGATACGGGCTGCAGCTGAAATTTTAAGGTCACGGGTGTAGATTTATCTCGTATCGTGAGTGTTCCATTCGCTTGATAATTATTATCGCCTATTTTGCTCAACGAAGTGGCTTTAAATGTTGCTTTGGGAAATGATTTTACGTCAAACCAGTCTTGAGTGAGTAATGTTTTGGCAATATCAGCATAAGAGGTTTTCACTGAGGCAATATTGTTTTTTATAGTAACATAGCTGATGCTCAATTGCTCAGAATCGAAATTAATTTCGCCTGTGAAGGACTTGAATTCACCGGTGACGGGTGCATTATTTTGAGTCGCAGTAAATGTGATCGAACTTTTGTCAGGTATTATTTGCCATTTTGGAACTGCGGCATGGCAAAGTGTGGGTATAAAAATTATGACAAAAGTAAAAAATAATTGTGGTAAATTAAAGATTTTCATGGTTTGAGCACCCTCTGTAAAATATCATCACGGTCTATAATAAAATGTTTTAAAGCACCGCCGACGTGTAAACAAAAAGTGGTAATAAGTCCATAGGCTAGCCATTCATGAATTTCTGTGAAAAAAATTCGTTTCGATTCATCAGGTGTAATTAATGTAGGGAGTGTGAATAATCCGAAAAATGAAGCAGGAAGATTAGCTGACCATGTCAGGAGTAAACCACTGATTGGCAGCGCAAACATGAAAAAATAAAAGGCGTAATGTGCAGCACGAGCAGCAAGTCTTTCCCAGAGTGGTAAATTACTGAGTGTGGGTGTTGTATTGCTGAGGCGCCAGGTTAATCGCGCTATTGCCAGCATTAATGCGAGGATTCCGAATTCTTTGTGCCAGCCGTAATATTTTAGTTTTTGAATGCTGATGGGTAAATTCACCATATATAATCCTAAAGCTAGAAGCCCTATGAGCAATAAAGCCATAGACCAATGGAAAAGAATGGCAACAAGGCCGAAGCGATGTTCAGTGTTTTTGTAAAACATAAAGCTCTCCCTAAAGGTAAGGGGTCAAGTCTTGACAAATAGACAAATATTTATTTGTCTATTTGTCAAGACTTGACCCCTTCTTTTATTTATTAACTTCAGCTTCAATATCCAATTTAATATCGTTACCCAACCCCGGTAATAATGTATTAATCCCAAAATCAGAACGTTTTAAAGCGGCTGTTGCTGTGAATCCAAATGTTAATTTATTGTTGATGGGATTTTTTCCTTTCTTATTGAGTTTGACATTTAAATTGACAGGTTTTGTAACGCCGTGCAAAGTTAAATTACCATGCGCAATCGCCCTGTCTTTTCCCGTTCGGTCAATCGAAGTACTAACATAGGTTGCTGTTGGAAATTTTGTGACATCGAAAAATGCTTCACTTTTAAGATGTTTGTCTAATTCTGGAATGCCGGTGACGATATTTGCAACATTAATCGTGACATTCAATTTGCTATTTTGGATTTTTTTATCATCGAGAATCAGTTGTCCGTTGGCCATCCATTTTCCCGATGGATTTGAAAATCCAAAATGCTTGATATGAAACATTACGTAAGAATGGTTAGGATCGAGAGTGTAAGTATCGGTTGCAGCATGGGTGCTGATGAGAAAAAAATATGAGGTGAGGCAAAGTGCCCATTTAAAGAAATACAATTTCATATCACATCCTTGTGTTAAAGAGAAGAAAGGGGTCAGATCTAAATTTAATGGGTTCTTTGTAAGAACCCATTAAATTTAGATCTGACCCCTTTCCCTCTCTTTTAATTTAAGTGAAACAATTCCAGTATAGCTGAAAAAATGAATTCTGCTGGTTGGGCAATAAAGGGTGTTAATATGTTGGTATAGACCAATATAATAAGAATGATGAATCCAAAAGGTTCAATGCGACCATACAGTTGCGCTGCTTTAGCAGTCAGTAGGCTCGCAAAGACTCGACTGCCATCCAATGGCGGAATGGGTATTAAGTTCAAAACCATCAACCAAATATTAATCATCATTCCCGCTTGGCTGCTATAAACCAACCAAAGGCCAATCGGGCTTTCGTTATGTGCTAAGTAAATGCCTGCTTTTAATAAAGCAGCCCAAGCAATTGCCATGAGAAGATTTGAAAGTGGTCCGGCAGCGGCTACTATAGCCATATCACGTCGAGGATTGTTGAGATTGAAATGATTCACGGGAACAGGTTTTGCCCAGCCGAAAACAAAGCCCGCGTGAGTGATAATTAATAATGCGGGTAATACAATAGTACCGATTGGATCGATGTGTCGAAGAGGATTTAGTGATAATCGACCTAATAATTTAGCAGTTAAGTCACCAAATTTTGATGCGACCCAACCATGCGCAACTTCGTGCAAAGTAATGGCAAATAACACAGGGATGAACCATACGGCAATTAATTGTGCAGTGCTGAGTTTTTCCATAATAATTTTTTGTGGATGAGGATGGGGTCAAATCTCCAATTGACGAGGTAATAAATTTATTACCTCGTCAATTGGAGATTTGACCCCATCCTCATCCATTGTCCTCTTACAATAAAGGTTTACGTTCAGACGTGTACTCAAATAATTTCACGACTTTTACAACGCCAGGCACATGCCGTGCAACATTGGTCGCTAAATCCGCTTGATCACGACTCACCAATCCCAGTAAATAGGCAACGCTATTGTTGGTTACAACTTTTATTTGCGCTGAATTAAGACCTCTTTCTGCCAGTAAAGAAGATTTAATTTTAGTTGTTAACCAAGTATCACTAGCAGCATCTTTAAAAGAAGAATTGTCGCCAATAACAATTTCATTATGAACGCGTTTTACTTTCTTAACAGAGTAAGCAAGTTTTGAGGCAAGTTCACGCAATTCAGTGTTGGGTGCAGTTCCTGTTAAAAGCACGACTCGATTAAAAGTGCTGACAGAAATGATAGTATCTTCATCAATATGTTTATTTAGGTGTAACGCAGTTCGTACGCGATGCGCAATTGTTTTATCGTCTAACTGCGTTTTCATATCGCGACCATCAGTGACGACTGCGCCGCTTGCTGCTGCGCCTGCTACAAAAGCTGTTGGAAGACATGCTGTTAAAGATAAGCAGCAAACTAAAATCGTAAACAATTTTTTCATGATTAATTCTCCTGTCCAAATAGGGATTGATCGATCATATCAC
>CAYUMZ010000174.1:0-4538 GCA_964446105.1 uncultured Gammaproteobacteria bacterium
CTAATCTAACTTCGCGAGGAGTGTATTTGAAAATATCATCATCCACTCCAATCACCGCTTCACTCATAATTTCTGTACCATTGAGGCCTTTATTTAGCCCTGTACAGCCAATAATTTGACGATTGGATTGATGCAAAATATCGATTAATGCTTTTGAATGTCCGCCTGCGCCTATAAGAATGACGGGTAATTGATTCATAACCTTCCCTATCCTAAATTCCCTTTACATTAACCTTAGAAGTTGAAATGCTGGTTGTCAAGGCTGATTTTGTCTATAATTGGTTTGATAATACATGGAGATAACATGGATCTGACCACATTAACTGCACTAGCCCCCATAGATGGACGTTACGCTGAAAAGGTGAATGACCTTCGCACCATATTCAGTGAGTTTGGATTAATTCGCTACCGAACGATTGTAGAATTACGATGGCTCCAAGCCATGGCTGATAATCCATCAATAAATGAAGTTCCCCCTTTTTCTAAAGACACACTCGATTTTTTGAATTCCATCATTGAAAATTTTTCCGAAGCTGATGCTGAACGAGTAAAAACCATCGAAAAAACCACTCAGCATGATGTGAAAGCGGTGGAATATTTTATTAAAGAAAAAATTAAACATCATAAAATTCTTGAACCGTTAAGTGAATTTATTCATTTCGCTTGTACTTCTGAAGATATCAATAATATTGCTTATGCATTAATGTTGAAGGAAGCCAAAGACGACATCCTACTTCCTGTTTTCAATCAGTTAATTTCTAAATTACGCACAGTCACGGAAAAAACTGCGGATCTACCGATGTTAGCGCGCACGCATGGTCAGCCTGCCAGTCCCACTACTTTAGGAAAAGAAATCGCCAATTTTATTTCACGCTTAACTCGTCAAATCGACGTCTATAAAAAAATTCCTGTTCATGCAAAATTTAACGGCGCCGTCGGTAATTTTAATGCGCATGTCGTTGCGTATCCCGAAGTCAAATGGCTGCAGTGGACTCAACAATTTATTCAAGATCTAGGCTTAACGCCAAATGTTTATACGACTCAAATCGAATCTCATGATGCCATCGCTGAAAGTTTTCACTGTATTTCTAGAATTAATACGATTCTAATTGGTTTTTGTCGTGATATATGGAGTTATATTAGTTTAGGCTATTTTACACAACAAGCTGTTCAAGAAGAAGTCGGCTCCTCAACAATGCCTCATAAAGTTAATCCTATTGATTTTGAAAATGCAGAAGGGAATTTAGGATTAGCCAATGCTTTATTAAATCACATGGCAGAAAAACTTCCCATTTCTCGATGGCAACGGGATTTAAGTGATTCAACTGTCATGAGAAATATCGGAATCAGTATTGCGCATTCTGTTATTGCGTATCAATCTATTATTAAAGGCTTAAGTCGTTTAACACCGAATGTCGAACGTTTGCATGAGGATCTAGAGGCAAATTGGGAAGTCTTGTCTGAAGCTATTCAAACTGTCATGCGACGATATGGTATTGATGAGCCCTACGAAAAATTAAAAGGACTCACTCGCGGACGACGTATCAACAAAAATGAATTGCGTGAATTTATTAACATGCTCACAATTCCCGCCTCCGTAAAAGAAACCCTCTTAAATTTAACGCCTCAAACCTACCTTGGCCTCGCTACCCAACTCGCCAAGAAAATTTGAATTAAAAACAGGCCACGTCCGAATAAATAGATAAATGTAAATTACCCTAGTTTATTCAGGCAAAATATTATTCTAATCCTCTACTCGTCTGTTTAACACCGATGTACATCGTCACTTCGAACCCAAACCTCATTTCTTTATACTGAGGCCTAACCCATTTCATACTTACCTCCTAGGACCTAAAGCCCTTCAACGCCAACTCTTCATATGCCATTTGCTAAGGGACGCGCCCTTAGACCTATTATAGCATATTCTGGCGAATACCACCTTTAGGTTATTATTTTTATGCAATACTTGGTATCCGAGTCGACTCCATGGGTATTGCTTGAACGACTGTTCCGGATAGCACGAAAGTAGTGAAGTTACAGTGTTTTTGTGCTTTGCAGAAGATAATTTATGCCATAACAGGATTTAATCAGCCAGAACTATCCAGCCTTTTTCAAGGGTCTCTGTTATGAAAAGCAATACATCAGATTGTAGATTTTCATCGTGATAACTCGCTTGGAGAATATTGATAATGTCCTCAACGGTATGTTGACCATCGCATAATTTCAAAATTTCTGATGCAGTTTCATTCAATTGCACCATACCTTCAGCATATAACAAAACGTATTTCTTTTGGGACTCTTCCCACTGAAATCGGTATTTTCGGCTAATTTTGAGAACTGCCTCAGGCTTGATCATCTTCTTTCCTTAGTAATCCACTACTCCAATCTTAGAAGATAATTGCAGTTTAAGCCACTGTGTATCTATTTCCGGAGCCCAGCAAGAACTCGCGAATTACGCTATAGTTTAATAGCTATTATGTCAAAGGATTGTAGGATGTTTATACGAGTACTTGGATCCAGTGCAGGAGGCGGATTTCCGCAATGGAACTGCAATTGTCAAAATTGCGACGGATATCGTAATAAAACACTTAAAATTTCTGCTCGCACTCAATCTTCCATCGCCATCTCAGAGAATGGCAAAGATTGGATTTTGATTAATGCCTCACCCGACATTCGACAACAACTCGCAGAGTTTCCAGCATTACAACCTGCACGTCAATTACGTGACACCGCTATACAATCTATAATTCTCGTGGATGCACAATTGGATCATTGCACGGGTCTTTTATCATTACGAGAAGGTAATAAACTCAATCTATATTGCACAAAAGCTGTACAAAAAGATCTCATGACGGGATTACCTATCATTCCTTTATTGGAAAATTATTGCGGTGTAGCTCTACACACTATTCCCATCGAAGAAAATTCAACGTTTACTGTTATCGGTGCCGATCATCTTGATTTTCAAGCGATTTCTTTATCAGGAAAAGCGCCTCCTTATTCACCTCATCGTCAGAATCCTCAACCAGGCGATAATATTGCCTTGATAATAAAAGATCGACGCAACCAACAATCTATTTTTTACGCACCAGGTATTCAAGAAATACCTACTGAGGTACACAGGCTACTTGAAAAATCACATTGCATTTTAATTGATGGTACTTTTTGGTCCGAAGATGAAATGATCAAAGCAGGTGTAGGGACTAAACAAGCACATGAAATGGGACACTTAGCACAATCTGGAAATAATGGAATGATAAATGCTCTAAAAAAATATCCCAATGCTCGACGTATATTGATACATATCAATAATACCAACCCAATTTTGAACACAGAATCAGAACCCTTTAAGATTTTAAATCAGCAGGGTATTGAAATTGCCTACGATGGCATGGTAATTAATTTGGAGTGAGAGATTAAATGAATAATACACCGTGGAAAAATGAAGAATTTATAGCTGAAATTATGCGATTAAATTCTTTTTATCATATCCATCATCCATTTCATAAAGCTATGAGCCAAGGAAAATTAAACCGCGCACAAATTCAAGGGTGGGTTGCTAATCGATTTTATTATCAAATTACTATCCCACGTAAAGATGCTGCCATATTATCCAACTCACCTGATCAAGATTTTCGCAAACGTTGGATAAAACGTATTATTGATCATGATGGCAATGAAAAAACCGACGGCGGAATTGATGCCTGGCTCAGGTTAGCAGAAGCCGTCGGATTAGATCGTGCAACCATACAAAATCTTTCCCTGGTAATACCCTCTGTTAAATTTGCGGTTGATAGCTACTTCAATTTCGCTAAACAGGCTCCTTGGCAAGAAGCCGTCTGCTCTTCTCTTACTGAACTTTTCGCTGCAGAAATTCATCAGCAACGATTAAATACATGGCCCTTGCATTATCCTTGGGTTGAGTCTGAAGGACTTATTTATTTTCAAAAACGTCTTGCAGAAATTCACACGGATGTTCAACATGGTTTAGAAATAACCTTACATTATTTTACAACACGTGCCGAACAAGAACGTGCTCTTAAAATCATTCGATTTAAATGTGATGTGCTATGGGCCATGTGTGATGCGATGGAGCAACAACTGGGCATCGGTCCATAGCTATTTAGCCAAAACCACTGATATACGCTATAGTTACAGCATCAAACTCAGGGAACGTAATCACTGAGTAATAAGGAGTGAATCATGCAAGATATGGGATCAATACAAGCCAAAGTCACACAACCGCTCTGGTTATTAGCAGAAATCACTTATCGATGCCCATTGCAATGCCCCTATTGCTCAAATCCTACTGATTTTGCAAACGTTAAAAATGAACTCAGCACCGAAGAATGGATCCGCGTATTTAAAGAAGCTCGCAATATGGGGGCAGTACAATTGGGTTTTTCTGGCGGCGAACCTCTCGTTCGCCAAGATCTGGAAGTTCTCATCAAAGCAGCACATGATATGGGTTTCTATACCAATCTAATTACTTCTGCAATCGGTATGGATGAAACTCGAATGAAAGCACTTAAAGAAGC
>CAYUMZ010000175.1:0-4474 GCA_964446105.1 uncultured Gammaproteobacteria bacterium
ATGGACTTCAAACTTTAAAAAATGTGAGCTACTACTTTTCTTTAGATAGAAACGCTTTTAATTTCTGGCAAGGTAAACGAGCCTTCAAAGTCAATGATTTATCTCTCTCGCTTGCTGATAAGATCGAATTGAAAAATATCCTCGTCACCTTATCCGATAAAACACAATCGCATAATTTGAGCAGCACATTAAATGCACAAATAGACTCCTTCAAATTTAATAATACTGATTACGGAAAACAAAATTTAGTCTTCACCGTTTCAAATCTCAATTTAAAAACGCTTAGCGAACTTGGTCAAAAAGCAGATTTAATGGATCGAGGCAACGCGTCTCTTCCCATAAAAACATTAGAATTAACACCCTTAGTGCTGCGTCTACTGAGCGACGGACTCAATCTTAATTTATCGACCGTGGATTTAAACACGAAGTGGGGCTCCATTCGCGGAAATGCGTCTTTAGATATTTCAAAACAAGAACAACCCCACGCTCAATTTTACTCTGTATTAAACAGTACAACAGGAAATGCAGATTTAATTTTTCCAGCGAAACTTCTCCAAGAAATGCTGGAAGCTCGCTATCAATCGGTTGTTACCGCTCAACAAAAAAGTGAAACATCACCCGCGTCCCTTGCTAAAGAAAATATTGATCGCTGGATATTAGCAGGATGGTTAACGCCTCAAGGTGATAATTATCAAGTGAATATCGTATATAAAATGAATCAACTTTTATTGAATGGGAAACCGATGAAAATTCCAAGCCTCCCAATCTCTGACTCACAACCCACCAATTCAAACCGGTAGAGGTGATCGACATGGCAAGAGATTATGCACGCAACAACCGAACATCTCGTCGAAACGCACGCACAGGAGGTATTACGCCTCGAGGTGGCAGACGTCCTTCGTCACAACTCGGCATGTCATTAAATAAGCGGTCTTCTCATTTTCGTTCGTTCTTATGGTTAATTAGTGGCGTTCTTATTGGATTGATTATCGCGGGAATCACCTATATTAAACACGAACACCATGAGCCTGTAACAACTGCTGCACAAACACAAGAAAAATCCACTAAACCCAATAAAGCAGCAAAACTCAAAGAAAAATTAAGCAATAAACAAAATGCTCAAAACCATGAAACTGCTAATTCTGAAGACTCAGATTCTAAAAATGAATCTTTAGATGAAGAAGAAAATGCACTAACAGAATCATTCAATTCTGCAGATGAAAACACCACTGCTGAAAATACTAATTCCGATCAACATTCTAAGAAAAAAATGACTGAATCTTCACAACCTCAATATGAATTCTATACCATGCTACCTAAAGATAAAATTGATGACCCGACACCCGCCGAAAAAGAGAAAGTCGAGCCCAAAAATAATCAAACCTCACAATACCACTTACAAATAGCCTCTATGACAAAATTTGAAGAAGCAGACCACCTAAAAGCGCAATTAATATTGCAAGGATATAATGCAAACATCAGCAAACAAGTCCGTCATGGGTCCACCCGCTATAGAGTTCTAGTAGGCCCCTTTAGCTCATCCAAAGCCGCCATGGCCCAACAGCAAAACCTCAAAAAGAACCATATCAGCAGCATCATAATGCCCGCTTAGATTACAATCTTACCGAGTCGTAGCCACCCCCTGGATAGCCTATAGCCCCTACGCTACAAGACTCTCAGCAGAATCTCTAACCCTATACTATAATTGCATTAGTGGGGGTTAAATGTGGGCACAGACTTATGCGATTTCAAAGCGAAATTATCAATAACTCGATTGAAGAGTTGATCGGCCAAGAAAGTGTGCAAAGACTATTTCTATTAACAAATTATGGTATAGAAAAAAATAAAGCCGCAGATAATCCAGAAAGACTTGCTGAGCTAGACCGAAAATTAAAACTCAAAGATGATCGCATAACTGAAAATAAAAATTATTTAAAATCTCTACGAACAAGATTCAAAGAAAGCCAGACTGAAGAATCATTACAATCGTTATTAAATGAAATAGAGAGTATCGATGTCAAAGTGGGATTTTTTAATCAACGATTAGGAAGCAATAGGGATAGCCCTCCAAAAATTGTTATACGCCCTAAAGAAGGCGAATACGATAAATCCATAGATTCTCTTAAATCAATTCGCAATGAACTAATGACCTCATTACAATGTATACAGAGCGTAAAAAATAAGAATCATACAACGACGATAGGAATGCCCGACGCAGATCAGAAAATTACATCTCCAGCATTAGAGATGTTCACTCGTAAATCAACTGCAACTAATCATGAGGTTTTTCCAGATAATTTACCGACCGCACTAGTCGATTTCCGCCGAAATATCACTGTTAATGGCGTAAAATTTACCAGAACTATTTCAGCGGACGAACTAAAAACTTCACTCATGGAATTTTTGAATACATCTGAATCTATACGACAAAGTGCCCCTAATGTTCGAGAGGCATTATGTAACGCCATGTTAAAAAATGGCCAAGCACTACAAACCGCTTTTACCAACGAATATGATGCCAAAAAAAAACCCTACCTAACACCGCTTACACTCGGTAATGAATTGTGCATGATTGCTCAAACCGAAGCGAATTTTAATTGGACTATCAATGAAAGAGGGCAACTCACTGTCAATATTGAACTTGATATGAAATCTGTATTACCTATGTCAAACTCCAAAGCATTTCCTTTAGTCATTGATAAAAAAACTGGCGAGATCCGAGAATTTGATTTTGAGAGCGAAAAGATCGGCCAATGTCCTACGATTTTAAAATATCAAAGCTCTATTTCTTTTGAGACAAAAACAGAGACCCACGAAGAAGCGGGCAAAGAACCCGTTACAGAAACTGTCGCGATTCCTCATGTGAATGATTACACGGTAACCTTATTCCACGACCAATTCCAATACAAGCCAACTCTAACCGCATTTGAACAGCTTGAAACCGCACCCAAACAAGCTGCAGCGCCCCCTGCGGCCCAAAATAAATAGCAAATCTCAATATTTAAATATCTTATATTTATGAATTATTTAGGGCTTTTGACGTATTTTACTTGACTTTCAAGACTATATACTGCATAATCCCACCATCGTGAGAAGCGCAAAAGTACTGGCCAATCAGACCTCTTGTGATTCCCAGTAATTTGTATAAGCAACGTCTAGACTGAGATACTGTGATAAATATTGAACAGCGGAGCAACCAATGAATAAATTCTTTACATCCTCTAAACCAGGTAACTTGCAACTTCCGATTGCTGTGATCGTAAGACCGCTCAAACATAGCCCTTCAACAGGTAATCTCTTTTGCACAGGCGCTCTCATACGCCCCCAAAATTCTGACGTTGATCCGATCATTACTGAGCTCCCTAATAGAGTAAACGTTTCTCGTGGCGAACTCGTTGTTCAACCGACCGTTCAATTCCAACAGGACCAGGCGACCTTCATATTATGGCAAACAACCCACCCAACAATTCAAGATCAAAATCCCCAATTAGCGAGTCTATCGACTGAAGTTTTCTTCTTGTTTGGAAGTCCTGAAAACTGCACTGATCTCAATTCAACTGGACAATTTTTACAAAATACATTCGAAGATACTCAAACATTCTTAATCGATTATTCAGGCGATCAACCTCAATTAAAAAGCTCCTCCAGCCCATTCGAACCTGACAAGATCGTGACTCTCACATCAAAAAACCAAGATTTATTTTTTGACACATTTTTCTCTATTTTAAAAGAAATAAACCAACTCCCTCAAAGAGCTCATGCACAAAATCCCTCGAAAAATTTTTGCTCAATATTATAAATTCAGAAAAAATTTTTATTATTATAATTCAACTAAACTCGTTGTTAATATGATGATCGAAGGTTATTAAAACCTGCCAAACCCAGCACAATTAAACCTTCCAAATCTTTAATTTAGACTCTGTTAAGCCAAGCCTACTATCGTCACTTGACTTGACAGGCTTCAAAAAAGAATTAGAAAAACCAAGGAAAGCGCCGAAAAGGCCACAGGACGGCGCTTTTGGGCACTCCGCCTCAAAACCCACTCTCAAAATTATAAATGTATTTTCTTATTAAATAATGTGCCGCCCATAATCACAGCAAAAAAAGCCTATTTTCATAGACTTTTTCATTAGGCGTTCTAATGTATCAAAAAAATCATGGCCAAAAAAATACAGTCCACCTGCTATAATACAAGTAAGGCAGCTATTTTAAGCAGCCTGAGTAGATGAATACGCATTAGGCTTAAAGGATAGGTTTGGTATAAGCAGAGCCGGCTGTCGATGAGCGCTCAGCTCAAAAAGACATGACTCTGAAGCAGAGGAGGAACTTAAATGAAATGGTCAAAACCGTCATTTGATAACATGCGATTTGGCTTTGAAGTAACAATGTATGTTTATCAAAAATCAGAGACAGACAAAACAATTTCTGCTCGAAAGACTCATCACCGTTTTTCTACGAGTCTTAAAGCATTTGG
>CAYUMZ010000176.1:0-4460 GCA_964446105.1 uncultured Gammaproteobacteria bacterium
TAAAGGGATTGCGCTGACTTCCGGATTCGGTGATGGTTTTGCAGAGATAACAGTAGAGCGAGGTAGTCACCATGCTTGAACAATTAATTAGCTTAGCTTGGATCATTGCAAAGATTTTACTAATTGTTCTTCCTCTCTTAGGCGTAGTTGCTTATTTGACGATGGCCGAAAGAAAAGTCATTGCCTACATGCAATATCGAATTGGTGTGAACCGTGTTGGTATTCGAGGTATTGGACAACCCATAGCTGATGCTATTAAATTAATTTTTAAAGAAATCATCATACCAACGGCGTCTAATCGTTATTTATTTGTCTTAGCACCTATTTTAGCAATGACACCTGCATTGGTTGCGTGGTCAGTCATTCCTTTTGATAACGGCTGGGTATTAGCCAATGTTAATGCGGGCGTTCTATTTATTTTTGCCATGACTTCAATCGGTATCTACGGAATTATTTGTGCGGGTTGGGGCTCAAATTCTAAATATGCTTTTTTTAGTGGAATGCGGGTTGCTGCACAAATGGTATCTTATGAAATCGCGATGGGATTTGCACTGGTAGGCGTTTTATTGGCTGCGGATTCAATGAATTTTACCGATATCGTTCATGCTCAAAGTGGCAGTATTTTACATTGGTATTGGTTGCCATTATTACCGTTATTCGTTGTGTATTGGGTTGCTGGTTTGGCTGAAACTAATCGTGCGCCTTTTGACGTTGCAGAAGGTGAGTCTGAAATTGTAGCTGGATTTCACGTAGAATATTCTGGAATGACATTCGCGATGTTTTTCTTAGCGGAATATGCCAACATGATTTTAATTTCAACGTTGGCAGTCTTGATGTTTTTAGGTGGATGGTTATCACCTTTTCAAGGAATCCCTCTATTAGAGTCAACTTTTAATTGGGTGCCTGGTATAGTTTGGTTGGCTGCAAAAATTTCCTTATTTTTGTATTTGTATTTATGGATTCGAGCAACTTTTCCTCGCTATCGATATGACCAAATCATGCGTTTAGGTTGGAAGGTGCTTATCCCAGTGACATTAGTGTGGATATTTGTGGTGGCCCTTGCGGTTCAATTTCATTTAGCTCCGTGGTTTGCATGATGAAACGATTATTTAATACAGTAAAAAGTTTTACCTTATGGGAATTATTTCAGGGATTATTTGTTACAGGGCGTGCTTTTTTTGGCAAGAAAATTACGATTCAGTATCCTGAAGAAGAAACGCCGATATCCCCACGTTTTAGAGGTATGCTAGCGTTGAGACGTTATCCCAATGGGGAAGAACGCTGTATTGCGTGTAAATTATGTGAAGCGGTTTGTCCCGCAGCTGCTATTACAATAGAAGCAGAAGAGCGTGAAGATGGTTCACGTCGAACAACAAAGTATGAGATCGATGCATTTAAATGTATCAATTGTGGATTTTGTGAAGAAGCGTGTCCGGTAGATTCAATTGTGTTAACGCCTGAGATGCATTACCACATTGAAAATCGTGGTGAAAATATTTTAACAAAAGAAAAATTATTAGCCATCGGTGATTTGTATGAAGAACGTCTTGCAGCTGATCGGGCTGCAGATGAAAAGTATCGGTAGGGGAGTGCAGAAATGATCAATTTGCCAGTACTTGTTTTTTATGCGTTTGCTTCACTACTTGTGTTGTCATCTGCAATGGTAATTATTTCGCGAAATCCAGTGAGAGGGGCTTTGTTTTTAGTATTAGCTTTTTTTGCGAGTAGTATTTTGTGGATGCTCATTGAAGCTGAATTTTTAGCACTTGCATTGATTTTTGTTTATGTAGGTGCTGTCATGACCTTATTCTTATTCGTTGTCATGATGCTGGATTTGGATTTGGTGCCTTCACGAGAAGGGTTTGTACGTTATTTACCCTTTGGTATTTTGGTGATGGTGCTCTTTGTGGCAGTAATGATCGTAGTTATCACACCGGAACATTTTAAATTGGGTTCTACGGGTGCTGTCATCGCGCATCAGCAGGGCTATAGTAACGTAAAAGAAATTGGTGAATTATTGTATACACAATATTTTTATCCGTTCGAGCTTGCCTCTATTATATTATTAACTGCCATTGTTGCTGCGATAACACTGACATTTCGTGGACGACAACATTCAAGAGCTCAGCGTATTAATAAGCAATTATCTGCAACGAAAGCAGATCGGTTGTATTTAGTTGATCCAAAAGAGAGTCAATAAATGATTACCCTATCACATTACTTGATTGTTGGAGCAATAGTGTTTTCCCTGAGTTTAGCGGGGATCATATTGAATCGTAAAAATCTCATCGTACTTTTCATGTGTGTAGAGCTTATGTTGCTTGCGGTCAATATAAATTTTGTCGCTTTCTCGCAATATTTAGGTGGCACGATGGGGCAAATCTTTGTCTTTTTTATTTTGACAGTAGCGGCTGCTGAATCAGCCATCGGATTAGCAATTCTCGTTGTATTATATCGTAAGCGCGGCACTATTAATGTCGCAGAGTTGGATACATTAAAGGGTTAAACTGTGATAACAACATTACATAATCTTGCATTAATAGCTGTACTAACTCCGCTAGTTGGAAGTTTAATTGCGGGCTTATTCGGTAAGAAAATTGGCGTTGTGAGTTCACAATTTGTAACCATCGCAGGCATTGCCGTTTCATTGTTCTGTTCTTTGTACATGGCTAAATCTGTCTTGATTGATCATGTTCAGCCATTAAATGAAACACTGTATGTGTGGGGAACGAGCGGGCAATACTCTTTTTCAGTAGGATTTCTTATCGATCAATTGACTGTATTCATGATGTGTATAGTCACATTTGTTTCGTTCTTAGTGCATGTCTACAGTATTGGATATATGGAAGGTGATCCAGGTGTTCAGCGATTTTTCTGTTATATGTCTTTATTCACCTTTGGTATGCTTTCATTGATTATGGCCAATAATTTCTTATTGTTGTTTTTTGGTTGGGAATCAGTTGGTTTAGTTTCTTATCTATTAATTGGATTTTGGTTTAAAAAAGATTCCGCTGCGCTAGGAAGTTTTAAAGCCTTTCTTGTGAATCGAGTGGGCGATTTCGGATTTTTATTAGGGATCGCGGTTATTTTAAGTTATTTTGGAACACTCGATTATGCCTCTGTTTTTGCAGCAGCACCTAAGTTCGTGAATTCAACCCTCTCATTAGTTTCCAGTTGTGAATGGTCTGTATTAACAGTAATTTGCTTGCTATTATTCGTGGGTGCTATGGGTAAATCAGCCCAATTACCTTTACATATCTGGTTACCAGAATCGATGGAAGGTCCTACACCTATTTCTGCATTAATCCATGCGGCCACGATGGTAACTGCGGGTGTTTACATGGTGGCTCGAATGTCGCCTCTCTATAATCTCAGCACGACAGCAATGTCGGTTGTCATGATCATTGGTGCTGTGGGAGCTTTATCATTAGGATTATTGGCAGTAGTTGAAAACGACATTAAGCGAGTGATCGCGTTTTCAACAATGTCTCAATTGGGGTATATGATGGCGGCTAATGGCGCTGGGGCTTATGAAGTGGGTATCTTTCACTTAGGCACTCACGCCTGTTTCAAAGCTTTATTATTCTTAGGTGCAGGTTCCGTAATAATCGCCATGCATCACGAACAAGATTTATATAAGATGGGCAATTTGCGTAAATATATGCCAATTACTTACATCACTTTTTTAATTGGTACACTCGCTATAACTGCAATTCCTCCTTTTGCAGGATTTTTCTCTAAAGATACGATTATTGAAGCTGTTCACGAATCTCATGTTTCTGGTGCATTCTTTGCCTATCTGTGTTTATTAATTGGTGCATTTGTTACAGCTGTTTATTCGTTTCGTGCATTCTTTTTGGCGTTTCATACCACTGAACGTATGGATGAAGAAACACGTCATCATCTACATGAAACGAAACCGTTTATAACCGTACCATTAATTATTCTCGCTATCGCTTCAATCTTCCTCGGTATGATTATTGTGGGGCCGATGTTATTTACTGAACCTAAACTAATGGGGCAAACAATGTTAGTGCCTCCTGAATTAAATGCATTAGCGGAAATCGCTAAAGAATATCATGGAGTATTATCAATGGTGCTTCATGGGTTTTTAGGTTTAACATTTTGGTTTACGATGGCAGGGCTTTTAACCGCGTGGATTTGTTATATTAAAAAACCTGGGCTGCCTACTATTATTGCAGAACGATTTGCTATGTTTAGAGCGATCTTATTAAAACGATATGGCTTTGATACCTTTAATCAAATAGTGTTTGTCCGTGGTACTCAGAAGTTAAGTAATTTTTTCTATTATTTCGCTGATGCAAAAGTGATTGATAGCTGGTTGGTTAATGGGTCAGGTCGTGGAATTCAACGTGTGGCATCGCTGGTACGGCGGGTGCAATCGGGGTATTTATATCATTACGCATTTTGCATGATTTTTGGTATTGTGGCTTTATTAT
>CAYUMZ010000177.1:0-4441 GCA_964446105.1 uncultured Gammaproteobacteria bacterium
AAAGAAGCAGCTCAGCGATTAATGGAAAGTGAAACGATAAATTATGTTGGCTACATCGAAGGTGATACTATTTTTTCTGGCAAAGTCGATGTGGTTGTATGCGATGGATTTGTTGGAAATGTTGCATTAAAAACCTTAGAAGGCGCTGCAAAATTATTTGCACATTATCTCAAACAATCGTATACATTTAATCTTTGGTCAAAATTAATGGCCTTTCTTTCAAGGCCCATTTTCAATCGATTAAAATATGCTATCGATCCGGGTCGACGTAATGGTGCCAGTTTATTGGGATTACGTGGAATCGTTATTAAAAGTCATGGCGGTGCTAATATCAATGCATTTACATACGCTATTTCCGAGGCTTTGTTAGAAGTACGCATGAATGTGCGTGAACGAATTGAGCATTTAGTTGCAGAGTCACTAGCAGAAAAAGAGTGAGGAGTGAATCTTATGCAAAAAGAATTAGGCATTATTTTTCCAGGGCAAGGTTCGCAATCCGTTGGGATGTTGATGAATCTTGTAGAACAATATCCAGTTATTCAATCGACTTTTTCAGAAGCGAGCCAGCATTTAGGTTATGATTTAAGCAGTATTATTGCTCAAGGCCCTGAAGAAAAATTAAATTCAACCGAAATTACTCAACCCGCTTTATTGGCGGCCAGTGTTGCACTGTGGCGAATTGTGAATGCAAAAAAAATTATTCAGCCCGCATTTTTAGCGGGACATAGTTTAGGAGAATACAGTGCATTGGTATGTGCGGAAGCAATGGATTTTGGTGATGCATTAAAATTAGTGCAGGCTCGAGGTCAATTTATGCAAGAAGCAGTTCCAGCTGGTTTTGGTGCAATGGCAGCAATTATTGGGCTCGATAATGATAAAATTGCAGCGTTGTGTGAAGAAGCCTCACAAGGTGACGTGGTTTCTCCTGCCAATTTTAATGCCATTGGTCAGACGGTGGTTGCCGGAGAAAATGCAGCCGTTGAACGATTAATTGATTTAGCGAAATCAGCGGGTGCAAAATTGGCGAAAAAAATTGCTGTGAGTGTGCCTTCACATTGTGAATTAATGAAATCTGCAAAGAAAAAATTAATTGAAGCATTAGCCGATGTGAAAATTTCAACACCAAAAATAAGCGTTGTGCATAACGTGGATGTAGAAACTCATACACATCCCGATGAAATTCGTCATGCATTAGCCGAACAATTAGATCATCCTGTGCGATGGGTGGAAACAATACAAATGCTTTCTCAAAATGGCATTAAATCGCTGTGGGAATGTGGTCCGGGTAAAGTGTTAGCGGGATTAATCAAGCGTATCGATAATTCCATTGAAGTTCTTGATTTAAGTTCTCAAGCGCAATTAGTTACCTTAACGGAAAAAACCGAATTTGTTTGAGGGAGAGTGACATGACAGAGCAAAAAAGAATTGCATTAGTTACGGGGGCAACGCGAGGAATCGGAAAAGCCATTGCGTTGGAATTAGCTAAACAAGGGGCTACCGTTATTGGTACTGCAACGAGTGAAACCGGTGCAGAATCGATCAGCAATTATTTATCGGCTGCAGGAAATTCGGGAATAGGTATTGTACTCAATGTCACCCATTCAGAATCCATTCAAAATGCCTTATCAGCAATCGAAGAAAAATATGGCGCGCCAGAAATTCTCGTCAATAATGCGGGGATCACTCGAGATAATTTATTATTACGCATGAAAGATGATGAGTGGGACGATGTGATCGCAACAAATTTAACAGCCATTTTTCGTTTAACGAAAGCGTGCATTCGATCCATGGTCAAAGCGCGCTGGGGACGAATTATTTCAATCAGTTCAGTTGTCGGTACTTCGGGAAATCCGGGTCAAGCAAACTATGCTGCTTCAAAAGCAGGATTAATTGGGTTCACTAAATCTTCTGCCCAAGAACTCGCTACGCGCGGCATCACCGCAAATGTCGTCGCTCCTGGCTACATCGCCTCCGACATGACCGAAACTCTCAACGACGACCAAAAAAATGCCATTTTAAGCCGAATACCTATGCAACAAATCGGCCAACCTCAAGACATCGCCAATGCCGTTGCCTTCCTTGCCTCCGACGCTGCCTCTTATATTACCGGCGTCACCCTGCATGTGAATGGCGGGATGTATATGGCTTGACCCCTCTGTCTTTGAGTATTTCACTCACCTAAACGGATGAAAACGCGCTCTAGCAGCGCGTTTTAAGGCTTTTTTACAATAAATATAATCGAATACTCGTCAGTATTTCATTAATATCAAAAAGCCTCAAAATAGCCTTAACGGTCAAAAAGATATTATTTTTACCATTTTTTCACAATGCATAACCAATATTACAAACAATAATTATTATTGACTTGCAATTTGCCAAAATGTGCTATAATTGACGTAGGGGAACTTTCAAAAGATCCCTGAGCAAATGGAAGAGCGTTGTGTGTAAGGATTCATTTCGTATGAATAGAGTCTGTCTTTGAGGAGCATTTAGCTTGGAGAAGTCGTGACTCTTGACTTAGGGTGGAATACGTATGAAAAAGATTATTATTGGCATGTTTGCTCTAGTCTTGAGCTCTCTCTTGACTATGGAGCTCCGAGCTGGAACGGTGAATGATAAAGTTAAACAGGCTGACAACATTCAGTTATTTTATAGTGGTCCAACTCAACCAAATAGTGAAAATACTAATGGTTTTGCGGCATTTCCGCGAGATGTTCAAGCGTTATGCACCCAAAATTTTTGTGTTCCTACCACACAGATTCCACTTACTGACGCAGTTTCTGGGAAGACTGTGGGGGATGCACATATCTGGGGTACGAATTTTTTGGTTGGTACAAATGGTAGTTTGTGTTTCACAGAAGTTATAGAATACCGGCTAAATATGAAAAGCGATAAGCGCCCTCTTAAAGGAAATGTCTATACTATTAGCGACGTTGGCAGTACCTGCGGAGCATTCACTGATCCTACTCTCCCAGGACTTGTACCCGTTGGTCCAGAATTTGGTGGGGTAGTTGTTGTCGCTGGTGGAGGCGGAGGTCATGGAAATACTCCACCTGATGCACAAGGTATCAGTCATGGTATCGTTGGAGCCACAGGTGATTTTACATACTTGATCGGAGGCAACTATTTAGACAGAGTATTTGTTGAGTTTGAAGCTGATCATCAAACTATAACATACTACAATGGCCTCTATATCACTTTATCCCCACCGAAAAATGGTGGAAAAGAGTAGGCAGCATACTCAAAAGTAATATATGTTCGGGTGCCAAGAAACAAAATGGGGTTCAGCCAATTATGAAAGTTAGCTGAATCCCTTTACCTTCCGCTTACCAATGTCGTGTTCGTGAATTATCATGCCAACTCCTGCAATCGCATGCGTGGATAATTAAGTTCATAGTGTTTTGCATGGCGGACAATTGGAGATTTGCGAACATAATTCAAGAATTACTAATAATTATTAATACATAATAATATCATTTTAGTATTATAATTTCAGTCGCTCAAAGAAAGACTTGCAAGTTTTCGCTGTTTGAATAAACTAACCAATTAGTGTTTTGAACACTAACTAATCTTGTTATGTCAATTTTATGAGGAACAGTTAATGGGTGCAATTATTGAAGAGGGTGACAGCAAAGTTGCCGATCGAGTGATCAATATCATCGTTGAACAATTAGGGGTTAAACCTGAAGAAGTTGCAAGAACTTCTTTATTTATCGATGATCTTGGTGCTGATTCTTTGGATACCGTAGAATTAATTATGGCGTTCGAAGATGAATTCGAAATTGAGATTCCAGATGAAGAAGCTGAAAACATCACAACAGTTCAGCAAGCGATCGATTATATTCAAAATCACGTAAAAGACACTGCATAAGTAATCTCGTAAAACCGCAAGGTTTACGCGAATATTCCAGGGGGAACCATAATGACTCGAAGACGCGTTGTAATTACCGGCTTAGGTATGGTTTCTCCGTTAGGTCTTAATGTTGCGGATACGTGGAAAAATATTGTTGCAGGTAAGTCGGGTGTCGGGTTAATTACCTCATTCGATGCAACAGATTATCCTTCAAAAATTGTTGCCGCTGTAAAAGATTTTGATCCGGCTCCTTATTTGGATCCTCGAGAAGCTCGCCGAAATGATTTATTTATTCAGTTTGGTGTTGCAGCCGCTTCACAGGCGCTTGAAGATTCCGGTTTAGTGGTCAGCGATAATAATGCAGACCGAATAGGTGTGTTGATTGGTTCAGGCATTGGCGGGTTACCCGCCATAGAACACACACGAGATATTGTGGCGGCTTCTGGACCACGTAAAATTTCTCCGTTTTTTATTCCTAGCGTCATTATAAATATGGTTGCAGGTATTGTTTCAATTAAATATGGGTTAAGAGGCCCAAATTATTCCATAGTGTCTGCTTGCACGACTGCTAATCATAATATCGGAACT
>CAYUMZ010000178.1:0-4402 GCA_964446105.1 uncultured Gammaproteobacteria bacterium
ATGACGCTTACCAACTTCCTGCCTGAGTGTCAAGATACTAAACTTGATCAACAATGTCATTAGCCAAACGCCCATTTCGGATTGCGACATTGTCTATCCATTTCTTACGTTCCGGCTGAGCTGTAGCATAAATTACTACTCGGAATCTTTTATATTTATACTGCAATGCGAGTATTATTGAAAATAAATTCACTGGTAAGAGGTAAATCAGAAGCATTCCACGCACAAATAAAGGCTGATATTTAATGAATAACTCATGCAAATTATGAAGAGAAACAGCCTGCCCCTGATGCACTAAAACCAAGGACATGACGGCCATACCCAATAAAATCACGATCATCATTAACGAGCCCGCAATCATTCCATGCCTACGAGCGATAGTATGAGCAATACGCCAATTCGGTTTAATTTCCAGCATTTTTTACCTTTCAATTTCAGAAAAAGTAAGAACCTATCACATTTCTATAGGATAACGCTTCCGCAACGTGTTGAGAAGCGATTAAATGCTGATTCTCTAAATCTGCAATCGTACGTGATACTCGCAATATTCGATGATAACTGCGCGGTGACAAGCCAAACTTTTCAACTGCCTCTGCTAGCACTTTTTGGGCCTCAGCTGACATTTCACAAAATTCTTGAAGCGTATTTTGAGCTAACGCACTATTGGCACACCCTTGCCTTTGCTCTTGTAGTGCGCGGGTCTGGCAGACCAAAGCTCTAACTTCTAGGGTCGTAGGGCCATTTTTTTCTCGCCGAACCAGATCGTTCGTTGGAACGGGCCTGACCAGCACGTGTAAATCAATACGATCCAAAAGAGGGCCGGATATTTTTTTCTGATAACGCTCAATGGTTTGAGGACTGCACCGACAGTCATGCTGATGATCACCTAAATACCCACACGGACAGGGATTCATAGCCGCAATAAGCTGAAAACGCGCCGGATAGCTTACCTGGCCCGCAGCACGAGCAACTGTAATAAATCCATTTTCCAGCGGCTCACGCAAAGCCTCGAGCACATCTCGCCTAAATTCAGGAAGTTCATCTAAAAACAAAACGCCACAGTGCGCTTGAGAGATCAATCCCGGTTTGGGTACTTTCCCGCCGCCTACCAAGGCTATACTGCTACTTGTATGATGAGGAGCGCAATACGGCGCTTGAAGCCATCGGGCTGGATCTACCCCTCCGTGCGCCAATGAATGAATAGCCGCTACCTCCAAGGCCTGCGCCTGAGTAAGCTGTGGCAGCAAGCCTGGCAAGCAATGGCTTAATAGCGATTTACCCGTCCCCGGCGGACCAACCATTAATAAACTATGACCACCTGCTGCCGCGATCGTTAAAACGCGTTTCGGTTGAAAGTGACCGCAAACGTCCGCCAGGTCTGGACAGATGTGCTTTCCCTGCATTTCTGGAACATCGATAGCCTCATGAAAGTCCAGCCTCTCTTTTCCTTGTAAATGCTGGCAGAACGAAAACAACGACTCACAGGCGTAAACTCTATTTCCCCCAAGCAAAACAGCTTCATCTGCATTTTGGGGCGCTACCACTAACGTTCGTCCTTTTTCACTGGCCGCTATTGCTGCAGACAAAACTCCCGATACGGGCCTCAACTCTCCCGATAAACCTAACTCGGCGGCAAATTCGTATTCATCGAGCCCTCGCAGTGGAACTTGTTGAGAGGCGGCTAAAATACCCATGGCAATCGCGAGATCGTATCGACCACCAATTTTGGGAATATCCGCGGGAGCTAAATTTGTCGTGATTCGCTTTCGAGGAAATTCAAATTGACTATTCATCAGTGCACTGCGTACACGTTCCTTGCTCTCTTTAACCGCGGCTTCAGGCAGCCCAACAATTGCAAAGCGAGGTATTCCCCCCGTTAAGTGAGTTTCCACAGTCACTTGGGGTGCTGATATGCCCACCTGAGCACGAGTGTACGTAATTGGAGCATTCATAGAATTATTTTTTCGTTGATTTTTTCTTTGAAGGTGCTTTAACACCTAAATGCTTTTCTAATTCTTCGACTTTTTTACGCGTTCGTTGCAGCACAGCAACTTGCGCATCAAATTCTTCACGAGTGACTAAATCAAGTTTACTAAAAGCCGATTTCAAAATCGTGTGAAAATTTTTCTCAATATCTTCACACGCCTGTCTAGCACCTTTGGGCAGGGCCTTTGCCAACTTTTTACTTAAATCATCAAAAAAATGAGCATCGAACATATTCTTTGTCTCCGTAATGAGTCATCCAATGAAAATTGTAGACTAATCTTGAAAAAAAGAATATCCGTAGTGCTAATCTAATTAAAAGTTGCACTATCCAGATTTCTGGGACGCAATACACTCTGATAATGCTGATTCAGTATTATTAAGAATCTCACCAGAGCGCGTGGTATTGAAAAAGAAAAAATTACCCCCAAAAGCGTTCTTCACTGTGCAAACAGGAAGATATAAAACACCTAGTGTTAGAATGAACATTAAGAAATTTCCTAGAATCACTTTCCAAAGACCACGATGTTGTTCCAATATAGGCCTAGCTGCATTAATAGCTATCGTACATTGACCTTTAAAAGCCTCCAGGTTTTTCTTATCTGCCATATCCTTGCCACAAAAAATAGACAATTCATTATTTAATGACACTATTAGCTTTCTGGCGGTTGCTGCTTCTTCAACATAACCACGATTTTCTAGATCAGATGCCTTACGAGAAATCATACTTAGATACGACATAAATTTTTGCATATGCAATGCTTTAGGATCATTTTTCTTGATCAATTCAAAGAGATTCTGATACCGGACTATCGCCTCTTTAAATTGATCAGCATGTTCGGCTTGAGCCTGATAATTACCATGACTATATTTTTCTAGGCTAACCCAAATATGGTCAGTCATTGCATCAAGATAATCGGCAAAAATAATATTTTTAGCCGTTTCATGCATTTCACTTGCAGCCGCAGTAACATCTGTAATCAATTTAAGCATAGCTTCATAATTTTCAAACACTTCATTAATTATCGGAAAATTTTCCGCCTGAAATACTACATCATGACTTCTGAAGTCCACGATCATATTCTTAAAATCCCTAGAAACAATTTTAACAATAGAAGCCTTTTCATTACCACCTCGTTTTTTTAAGGCAGCATATTTATAACTTATACTACTCAGTATGAAGTTCACTGACCTATCAATCTTTCCTGTCACATCACTTTTTTGAGCAATATCTTCAGCTGCCTCTTTAAATGATGAATTAAAATCTTGAATGACTGCCCCCAATTCATCACCGATAAACAATTGCGGTAATTTGTACAAATATTTATCCAGTAATTTCACAAATAATCTGAATTGCCCGTTGCTAACAGTGTTGATTAAAGGCTCATCTAATTTTAGTTGTGTAGCTTTATTCTCAGAACTACTCTCTTCCACAAAAGAATACTCATGCCCAACCAACGCATCAACATAAGGACCTATGAATTTTTTAGAACCCTCTTCAAAACGAACAAGTCCTAAATCAACAAGACCTTCAGTAAATCTGATAATTGCAACACGATGGCCTCTTTGAGCAACCCAAGCTTGGAATTCAGCTGGGCAGAGAAATGGGTATACGAAAAACCCCACATTTGCTTTGACAAGTTTTAGAGCTTGTTTTATCTGCTCTTCAGCTATCCTAGCCTTGTCATGTGACTCAGGATTATCAAATCTTTCACAGCCCCGCTTCATCTTATGCCTCGTTTACATCAGTTTTATAGTTTACCCAAACATTACAATATATGACTTAACTTTATTAAACTACAATAATACTCACCCAACCTTAAGGAAATATTAATCATTGGATATTCAACGATGACTGCATTATTGATCTAGGCGCGGAAGATTCTCCACAAGACTCAAAATACTGGCCTGATTTAAATGCAAGTGTTTCGTTATTAAGATAACGATTGGCGGCTAATATTATGGCATACACCACTGGCGTCATTAATACCGAGATTATCAATTTGATAATAACAGAACCCATCAAGATTTCCAGCTTATGATCGGAAACATAAAAAACGATACTCACAAAAATAATGGAATCAATAATTTGACCTATGATCGTTGAAATATTACTGCGTAACCATAAATATCTACCCTGAGTTTTGTACTTTATTTTCTGATAGATAAAAATATCCAATATCTGTGACAATAAAAATGCTAAAAAACTAGCTGTAACAATTTTACTGCTAGTTGCAAGCACAGATTCGAATTCAACCTGGTGCGTCCAAAATGAAACATACGGCGCATTAATTGCAAACTGTAATAATATAACAACCAATAGTTGACTGGCTAAAGCAATCAATACGGTATGTTGTGCCGTTCTTTTTCCCCACAACTCACAAATGCAATCCACAATAGGATAAGTAAAAATTGAAAA
>CAYUMZ010000179.1:0-4393 GCA_964446105.1 uncultured Gammaproteobacteria bacterium
CACTCAACACGCATTCGACGCCCACTACTGAGACTCAAATTATTTCGCATTCGAACGTTTAGAATAGCCGTATTAGGCAGTTACTTCACTCGACTTGGTATTGGGGGAGTCCCTTTTCTTTTTCCGCTGCTTTATCAAGTGGGTTTAGGTTTTACACCCGTACAATCTGGGTTATTAATGATTCCTCAAGCGGTAGCTGCAATCAGTCTAAAATTTGCAATACCTTCACTTCTCACTCGATATGGATATCGAAGTGTTTTAATTTTAAACACCACAATGATTGGATTAATCATCATGCTGTTTACAAATTTTACTTCGGAAACGCCTATCATTGAAATCATCATTGCCATGTTTTTATTTGGATTTTTTACATCGTTGCAATATACCAGTATGAATACACTGGTATTTGCTGACATAGTCGATACCGAAACAAGCAACGCCAGTACCATAGCAAGCACCATGCAACAAATGTCGATGAGTTTCGGCGTAGCAATTGCCTCACTCATTACTGCTACTTTTATACCTAATCGATTCGAATCTTCATCTATTGAACTGATGCATGGGATTCATGAAGGATTTTTTGTCATCGGCATTATGACTATCATATCAAGTTTGATTTTTTTACAGCTGCGCGACAATGACGGTGATTCGGTAAGCCAACATAAAACTATAGTGCCATAACTCACAACGTCGTATCTTGAGTTGTTAGTTTTTTTCGATATTCGACATAATAAAACGACAGAATACGAGCAGTAACCACATTAAAATAGTAAAAAAATCAATTTCCACGTACTACAATCAATTGACAATCAGTTAAGTAGAGAGTAAGTTTAGTCCGAGCACTAGGGGTACCGAACACAGAGATGTTCGGTTGAGAATCACCCTTAGAACCTGATCGGGCTTATACCTGCGGAGGGAAGTGTAATGCAATTCAATGCTGAAATTGTACATTCGTTATATCAGAAAACTCAGTCTGAAAAACCTTTAATTCACAATATTACTAACTATGTCGTTATGCAACAAACTGCAAATGCATTGTTAGCTGTTGGCGCATCACCAGTGATGTCTCATGCAATAGAAGAAATGGAAGAGATGACAGGAATTTCAGATGCACTGGTTATTAATATTGGAACACTGATCTCATCTTGGTTTGATAGCATGCAAGCCGCCATGAAGATCGCAAAACATCGTAAGATACCGATCGTTTTTGATCCTGTGGGTTCAGGTGCAACACGATTTCGCACAGAAATTTCTAAGAAAATCATTAATGAATATTTCCCGACCGTCATTCGAGCCAATGCCTCAGAAATTGGTTCACTCTTTTCTGATGGTTTTCAGACTCGTGGTGTAGACAATACATCCAATTCTTCAGAGATTCTTGATCTTGCAAAAAATGCGTGTAAAAAATTTAATTTAATAATAAGTATTAGTGGCGCTACAGATTATATTACTGATGGAAATGCAGTAATCAGTATATCAAACGGTGACAACATAATGTCTAAAGTCACTGGTATGGGCTGCACGGCCACTGCCCTCACCGCTGCTTTATTAACAACTCACGAATCACCGCTCATCGGCGCAGCAACTGCAATGGCTCTAAACGGCATTGCTGGTGAATTAGCAGCGGCTAAATCAAGCGGCATAGGTTCTTTTCAAATGCATTATTTAGATATTTTATCGGGATTAAAAAATGAAATTATTTCGCAACAATTATGCTTCACCGCTGATTTTTGATGCAAAGCAACTTGCACTCTACTTAGTGACCGATCGAAAAGATCATCAAACATTACAAGAATTTAAAAATAGTATACATTCTGCAATAAGAGGCGGCGTAACCGCTGTCCAAATTCGAGAGAAAAAAATTAATTTTAAAGAATACGTTAGTATTGTCTCGACTATTAAACCCATGTTAGATGAAAGTGGAATTCCGTTAATCATTAATGATGATCCATTAGTCGCCAAAGCCACCGGTTGTCGATGGTTGCATTTAGGTCAAAATGATTGCCCAGTCGACGTTGCGCGACAAATTCTCGGTAAAGAGGCTATCATCGGTATTTCAGTAGAAACTCTTGATCAAGCGTATATTGCTCTACAACAAGCAGTAAATTATATTGCCATCAGTCCAATTCTGGCATCAAATTCGAGACCGGATTTGAAAAATCCTTGGGGCCTTGAAAAAGCAAAATTTCTTTGCTCATTAAGCAATATTTCAGTTGTCGCTATTGGCGGTATAAAAAGACATAATGCTAAACAAGTTCTAGAATGTGGTGTGAGTGGAATTTGCGTAACTAGCGATATTTTCCATCAACCAGACCCTCAATTAGCTGCCCAAGAATTTAGATCAATCATCAATCAACATTTTTCTGTGGAGAAAACACTTGAAAAAATACAATAGAGTGCTAAGTATTGCCGGCTTTGATGGAAGTGGTGGCGCAGGAATACAAGCTGATCTGAAAACGTTTACAGTACTGGGATGCTATGGCATGACAGTGCTCACTAGTTTACCTGTTCAAAATACAAAAGGCGTCTTCAAGATTTATGACATTAGCCCCCAATGTGTCGCAGAACAATGCGAAGCAATTATTAGCGATATTGGTGTTGACGCGGTGAAGATTGGAATGCTTCAACATTCTTCAATCATTGAAACCATTGCCTCAACACTCCAAAAATATTCAATCAAAAAAATAGTGTTAGACCCTGTCATGATTGCGACAAGCGGCGACCCATTAATTAGTGATGAAGCTATTGAAACACTGAAATCAACACTACTCCCTCTCGCCAGTGTAATTACTCCCAATATACCTGAAGCAGAACGATTAACCGGTCTTAAAATAGCGACACAACAAGACATGATCACTGCTGCAAACTTAATTCTACAAATGGGAAGTGCTTCTGTTGTTTTAAAAGGGGGCCATTTAAAATCCGACAAGGCCAGTGATCTATTTTTAGATAACACACTAGAACAACATTGGCTAAGCAAACCATGGGTTCAAACAAAAAATACCCACGGTACCGGTTGCACTTTTTCAGCCGCGATTGCTGCCTACCTATCTAAAAATTGTGACATGCTGACTGCTGTTACTCAAGCAAAAGAATTTCTTTATGAAGCATTGCTCGCTGGTTCAGACTATCAGTGTGGTAAAGGAAATGGCCCTGTTTGCCATATTTTTGATAATCTCTCAGAGTCCGGCAGAGCTTTTTAAGACTTCAACTTCAGATGTACGATAAATTCGTACATTTGAAGTTAAGTGGTCTAGGGTCAGATTTTAGTTTTATGCATAGTGAATCTCTCTTTCTTAGCTACGTTTTTTTGTCTTATAAACATTAATGAGTCAAGCAAAGATCTGATCTCATTCATTGACTTGATAAACAGATCATGTATAATTTCAACACTATGAAACAGATCTTACCTAAATTTTTAAGACATTATACCAGCACTTATTATGGCCGCTAGGCCATATCACCATTTCTATACTATATTTTCTTTATAACCACCCATTAATCCTAAATACCATAGGTGTATTATGAGTCATTATGTTTCAAAACAGCCTGATGAAACAGGCAAAATTGAATGGTCTGATAGTGAAAATCAGACTTGGAACACTCTGTATAATCGTCAAGTTGAGATTGTTAAAACCCGCGCATGCCAGGAGTACAATGAGGGAATCAAACTATTACGGATGTCACCTAATCACGTACCCCAATTATATGAGATAACCGATGCTTTTAAACGATCTACAGGTTGGTCTGTTGTGCCTGTCCCTGCCATGATCACGCCGGAACAATTTTTTAATTTATTAGCAACAAAACAATTTCCTGCTGCAACGTTCATTAGAACGCCCGAAGATCTCGATTATCTTCAAGAGCCTGATATATTCCATGAATTTTTTGGACACTGTCCGATGATCACACATAAACCATTTGCAGACTTTATGGAAGCCTATGGAAAACTAGCTTTACGAGCAAACACAGACGATCGCAAATATCTTGCACGATTATTTTGGTTCACCGTAGAATTTGGCTTAATTAATACGAAAGAAGGCCACCGATGTTATGGAGGAGGAATATTATCGTCGAAAAACGAAACGATATACGCTGTAGAAAGTGATATTCCTATTCGAAAATCTTTTAATCTTATTGAAATTTTGAGAACCCCCTATAGAGTTGATCAAATTCAAGGAGTATACTTCGTTTTAGAGAGCTTCGATCAACTGTTTCATCTCTTGAGTGAGGATATTAATGCTGCAATCGATGAAGCTCGGGCATTAGGAGAACTATCTTTAATCGAAACTGACAAAGGAGCATCCAAAGATGACTGGACTACTTGCTAAACGTTGTCTAGCGTGTGAAGGTGGCGTGAAACCATTAACACAAGACGAGAAAAAAGAACTAC
>CAYUMZ010000180.1:0-4380 GCA_964446105.1 uncultured Gammaproteobacteria bacterium
TCATAAAATGAATTTGAAGTATGGTAATAAATCCTTATTGGATCACTTGATTGAGAAAGGTAATTTAGAACAGTGGATTTATTTTGGTCTTGATGAAATCGTGTATAAAATTGCTCAGTTGTGTGATTGGGATAAAGTTTTTGAGTTAGTTGATCGTCATAGCGTTTTAAGTGAGCCGCAATGTCTAGGTCGATTACTTCATGAAGCTGCTAAACAGGGTGAATCTGCATTCGTAGATTTGTTTTTGAAAAAAGGTGCAGATACTGCGGTGTTAATTGAGTGTGTGCCAGTGATGTGTTATTTGGCAACTGCCCAACAATGGGATTTAATCAATTTATTTTCTGAATATGATTCTGATGCACAAGACAATGCTCAGTATGGTTATGCGGCGGTCATCGCATTCAGGCATAAACAAATTGATTTAGCATTAAGATTGTTATCTCGTGGTGGGCTTCCGGTGCATTTAAAGAACTTTGAATCCGCTTTGTTTTATGCCGTAAAATATGAATTAGTCGATTGGGTACCTCGATTAATTAAAAGTGAACAAGGTAGTGTTGAAAATCCTAACTGGGTTTGTTCTGGCGGTGGGATATACATGATGCCTTGGCGTTGTGTTTTGGATACCCCTGGCTATAACAATATTTTATTTGCACGAGATTTAGCTGAATCAAAAAATAATGAACAAATTACATCTTTTTTTGAACCATTTTCAACGCTTTATTATACACCTCCTCGTGAAAGAGATATTCATAATTACTATATGGAACGAGTTCATACTACGCAGCTATTTTTAGAAGCCGCAGCTTACGAGGATGCTCAGTTCGCGACACATCGATTATTGAAATATGCAAAGCGCTATCAATTAATTCCTGGAGATGAAAATAATGTATTAAAAGTATTTGAAACTATTGGATCTTGTTGTTTTTGGGGTATCAAAGTGTACCCTGCTAATTTAAGGAAGGTTATATACAAGACCTTTCGTGCTGTATTGGAAATGGCTACTGAAAATAACATTGATCAAAGTCAACAAGTTGGGGTTAGGTTTTTTGCGCGCGAGATGTCTGATAAAGAATTTGTCGCTCGAATAGTCTCTAGATTGGAAAAAGGAGAGACCAATTCGTATGCTGAGTATTTATTAAAGCTAAATAGTGCGACTAACTGTCATCTGGAAGAAGCGGTTGATGATCATCAGGTCTTGAGCTCTCAAATAGTAGTGTAGGGGTTAGATGGGGTCAGGTCTCAACTTGCTACATTCACTATAAATAGAGAATGTAGCAAGTTGAGACCTGACCCCTTCCACCCTTGCAATTTCCGCAAGAGATGATAAGATTACCGTTTTTTGACGATTAAAGAGACAGGTCATGCAAACAGAGATTCATCCGAAGTACAATGAAATTAAAGTGAATTGCAGTTGTGGTGTAAACTTCACCACGCATTCAACCCGTGAAGGGGATTTGCATATTGAAATATGCTCAGAATGCCATCCTTTTTATACCGGTAAGCAAAAGCTTGTCGATACCGCAGGTCGTGTGGATCGATTCAAGCAGAAGTATGCTGGCAAACAAGGCAAGCAGAAAAAAGAAGAATAGTTTTCTGATTTTTGGGGCTAACCTACCTCTCTAAAGCAGCTTTAGCCCATGGCTCCAGCTGCTTTTTTTATGTTCAAAGAAAAAGAAAAGAATTTCTGGATTGCCACGCTTCGCTCGCAATGACAGTGAGGAGAGAGGTGTAATGCGGCAACTTTACCGACCAGTTTATCTTTTGTCGATAGACTGCACGTTACGCTCTTTAGGCCCAGTGTATAGCTGTCTTGGGCGACCCAAACGTCGATCGGGATCACTGATCATTTCGTGCCAGTGAGAGATCCATCCCACCGTTCGGGCGATGGCAAACATCACGGTGAACATGGTGCTAGGAATACCGATCGCGCTCAGCGTAATGCCAGAGTAGTAATCCACATTAGGGTAGAGTTTTTTCTCAACGAAATAGTCATCTTCGAGCGCAATTTTTTCGAGTTTCATCGCAAGTTTAAACAGAGGATCGTCACGACGACCTGTAGCTTCTAAGACTTCATAGCATGTTTTTTGCATGACTTTTGCTCGTGGATCGTAGTTTTTATAGACTCGATGACCAAATCCCATCAATCGGAAAGGATCATTTTTATCTTTAGATCGTTTGAGGTATTCACCGATATGAGCCTCATCGCCAATTTGGTGGAGCATATTTAAACACGCTTCATTCGCACCACCATGAGCACGGCCCCAAAGTGCAGCAATACCCGCAGAAATGCACGCAAATGGATTGGCGCCGGTAGATCCCGCTAGACGTACGGTTGAGGTCGACGCATTTTGTTCGTGGTCAGCATGCAACGTCAAAATGCGATCGATTGCGCGAACTAACACAGGATTTGGTGCGGATTTTTGTGAAGGTACGCTGAACATCATGTTCAGGAAATTTTCGGCATAGGACATGTCATTTTGAGGGTAAACAAAAGGGTGCCCGATGGAATATTTGTAGCACATCGCTGCAATGGTTGGCACTTTTGCAATCACACGAAAAGCAGATTTCATACGGTGTTCTGGATTATCGATGTCCAGAGAATCGTGATAAAACGCTGAGAGTGCACCGATCACTCCGACCATCACCGCCATCGGATGTGCGTCGCGTCTAAAGCCATTCAAGAAACCATGAATTTGTTCGTGTACCATGGTGTGCGCGTTAATTCTTTGCACAAAATCTTGGTGTTCTGCTTGAGTAGGAAGCTCTCCGAAGAGCAGTAAGTGGCAGACTTCCATGAAATCGCATTGTTCAGAGAGTTGATCGATGGGGTAACCCCGGTACAAAAGAACGCCCGCATCGCCATCGATAAAGGTGATTTTTGATTCGCAAGAAGCGGTAGACATATAGCCTGGGTCGAAGGTAAAGATGTTATTTTTAGCGAGCGGATGTATGTCAATCACATCGGGCCCGAGTGTTCCATGACGTATGGGTAAATCAAGAGTTTGATTATTAATCGTTAACTTACAACTGTCCATTGAGGCTCCTATATCATTAGCATGGCAATAGAATAACTAGTATAGCATGACCGCGCGCATTGTCGCGTGAGACTCGCTGCTGGTCAAGGATAGAATCATTATTTATCACTGTTTTTTTTGATCGTCTATGATATAATCATGCAGGCATAGGGGTCAGACCTAACTTTGATGGTTTATCGGGGGATAAGATCAAAGTTTGATGCGTGATATCGGCTTTGATAATAGGTCAATATTCATGGCAAACCGTCAAAGTTGAGATCTGACCCCTAATCTTACTTTTTCAATGATATCACCAGGGAATGATCATGTTAAAGCACTCACGACCCGTGAATTTGAATTTATTGACGATCAAGCAGCCGATCACGGCTGTCGTTTCTATATTACACCGTATTACTGGGATTCTTCTTTTCTTATCTTTGCCCTTACTTCTGAGGTCTTTAAGTCTAACTCTATCCGACGAAGCGGGGTTTAATACTATGGCCAGTTATTTGGCTGATCCCGCAGGCAAAATAATCACTTTAGCGCTGTGGCTAGTCGTTTCTTTTCATTTATGCGCTGGGCTTCGACATATAGTCATGGATATGGGGTATGGTGAATCGTTGAAGATAGCCCGATTAAGCGCATTGATTGTATTGTTGCTTACAGGAGTTTTAGTCATCCTAGGAGGGGTTTGGTTATGGTAGATAATGTGACCAGTTTGAGTAGAAATGGCGTCAGAGATTGGCTAATTCAGCGGGTTACTGCTGTTGTTATGGCACTTTACAGCATTGCACTTTCGTACTATGTAGTGTCGGTTGAGCACTTGAGCTATCAGTTTTGGCATGATTTGTATCAAAATTCAGCGGTTCGTGTGTTAAGCGTTTTGGTTGTGTTAAGTATTGTTTTTCATGCATGGGTAGGAATGTGGACTGTTTATACCGATTATATTAAGGCGGTTTGGTTACGTTTAATCTTACAGATCTCTACTATACTGGGATTGATAGGGATCGTGGTGTGGAGCATTTTGATTTTGTGGTCGGGGAGAATTTAAAAAATGCCTATTTCTGAACAATATTTTGATGCTGTCATCGTTGGAGGTGGTGGTGCGGGTTTGCGTGCATCACTTCAATTAGCTCAATCAGGATTAAAAGTGGCGTGTATTTCTAAAGTATTTCCAACGCGCTCTCATACTGTTTCTGCGCAAGGTGGAATTAATGCTGCATTAGGTAATACCGACGGACAAGATGATTGGCGATGGCATATGTTTGATACGATAAAAGGCTCTGGATTTTTAGGCGATCAAGATGCTATTGAATATATGTGTAAACATGCGCCTGCAACCATTTACGAATTAGAACATATGGGA
>CAYUMZ010000181.1:0-4328 GCA_964446105.1 uncultured Gammaproteobacteria bacterium
CATCAGAGCTTGCATGCCTCCGCATTGACTGTGCCCCAACAGAATAAGATGTTTAACTTCCAAGACTGTGATTCCATATTCCAACGCTGCACTAGTACCGTGGTGAGCTTTATCTTTTTCATAAGGCGGTACGATATTTGCGATATTTCGCACAACAAAAAGGTCGCCTGGATCACATTGAAGAATTAATGCTGGGTCTACACGAGAATCGCAGCACGCAATAACCATAATTTTAGGTTGCTGACCATATTGTGATAGGAAACGCATAATAGAACGATTTCCATGGGCATATTTCTTACGAAAGGCCAAATAGCCTTTAAGAATTTTCTTTAAACTTCTCTTCATTGCTCCTCCTTTACACGGATTACAGAAATCCTCCATTGTGAATGATTTCAAGATCCAGATTTAATGAAAATTTAAGCAAATTATTTCCGTTATTTGTTCGCTATAATTTGAGACTACCATAATAATCCGAAGTGATCCACCCACAAATACCAATAAATTCAGCCTTTTGACGGTAGCATTTTAGCAATTAAGGCCAAATAGGAATCAATCTTATTGCATTTATATTAACTAAAGATTAACATGTCTAAGAAATTTCATTCTTTTCACAAACAAACGAGTAGAGAATAGCCATGCAATTTACACCAAAACTTTTCAGCGTCTTAAAAGAAGGATATAGCTTCAGCACCTTCAGAACTGATTTAATCGCTGGCCTGACGGTTGCCATCGTTTCACTACCATTATCTATGGCATTGGCTATTGCGAGTGGTGCTTCACCCGATAAAGGTCTAATCACAGCCATCGTGGCTGGGTTTTTAGTTTCTTTATTTGGTGGATCACGCGTACAGATTAGTGGGCCTACAGGCGCCTTTGTCGTAATTGTATTTAATGGCATTGCGCAATACGGTTACGATGGTTTACTCGTTGCAACATTAATGGCCGGATTTATTCTACTGGCTGCTGGCTATCTCAGAATGGGAAGGATCATTAATTTTTTTCCACATTCCGTCATTACCGGATTTACTTCGGGTATTGCTGTGATCATCGCTTCTTCTCAAGTTAAGGATTTTCTTGGTTTAAAAATGGATCATGTCCCTGCAGAATTTTTTGAAAAATGGATCTCCTATTTCAGTAATATACATACCATGAGTTTAGAAACACTGATGATAGGCCTTGGTTCATTAGCTATCATCATTTTAATGCGGCATTTCACACCTAAAATACCAGGATATATTATCGTTGTAATCTTATCTTCCATTGCTGTCGCTATTTTCAATATACCGACCGACACCATTGGTTCGCGATTTCCAAATATTCCTTCCGGCCTTCCATTACCTTCTATTCCTGAGATTGGGTTAGATAAAATAAATGACGTAGTGCCCTTAGCATTCACAATCGCATTTCTTGCTGGTATTGAATCTTTACTGTCTGCCGTCGTTGCGGATGGTATGACAGGCTATAAACATCGTCCTAATCAAGAAATTGTTGCTCACGGCTTTGCCAATATTGCTTCAACTCTATTTGGCGGTTTACCAGCAACGGGCGCTATTGCTCGAACGGCAACTAACATCAGAGCCGGCGCCACAACTCCAGTAGCTGGATTATTTAATGCGTTTTTTATTTTGATTTTCGTATTATTTGCAACGAAATATATAAGCTTTATTCCAATGGCTGCCTTGGCTGCTATATTATTTATTGTTGCTTGGGGAATGAGTGAACTTCATCAATTTGCCCATATTCTTCGATTATCCAATACTGATCGTCTTTTACTTCTACTAACATTCTTTTTAACGATATTAGTGGATTTAACTGTTTCAATTTCAGTGGGTATCATCGTTGCATCATTACTTTTCATGCGCGAAATGAGCAAATCTGTTGACATCACGCCTAGTACTAACGGCGATACTGTTGACGAAGAAAATCAACGCTTAACACTGCCGCCAAAAGTGGAAGTCTTTAAAATTACGGGGCCCTTATTTTTTGCAGTGGCGGGTGACTTAATCGATTCAATAAGACCAATTAGTGAAATGCCTAAAGTGTTGATGATTCGCATGCCACTAGTGCCTTATCTCGATGGAACAAGTGCGCGTACATTCCTTAATTTAATTAAAGACTGCCATAAAAAAGGAACTGCCGTTGTCATCAGTGGATTGCAAGAACAGCCTAGAGAAATGTTAACCAATGCGGGTATTCATCACGGTGAACAAGGTGTGTTTTTCGCGGACAATTATCAAGAAGCGATTGCAATCACACATGAAATATGTGGTAAGAAAAAACCTCACTAACTACCGTACTCAAATTCTGCAGATTCTCGCTCAAACGAGAATCTGCATTTTCTACATTAACGTTATGCAATACAGGCATATAAATGCCAGACAAGATCTACTAATCCCATCTTTCAATAGCATCTGCGCCCAATTATAAGCCTTGAGAGGGTTTTCACAATGATACATTAGGGCACTTTTGACTATCTGTGGCTGCATATCACTCTCAAATTCAACAGGTTTTTTATTGACCAATAGGATAAATTTCGGTATAATAATCAAAATTTTATAGTTCAGAAGATATTTGCAGGTATAATGTGAAAAACAAAGAGCAATTTGTGCAGGCTAGCAGTCGTATTTTCCCCCTTTATAAAGAGGTGCAGCGCAGTGTTGTGACCTATAAAGCTGAGCCTGGAGATAATTTTGAACCTGATTTAGATCGTAAGTTCGATGGGGATATCAATTATTGGGCCCATTATGAGATGGTCAGTATGCCTTCTCGACAGCATAAAACGCTCGTTTTTCATGCTCCTGCTGAATTATTCGCATTTCGAGATATGTTGGATGGTTTCGGATTTGTCATTGATTCTTTTTTAGATGATGGTTTCACTGTTTATTTTTGGAACAACTTGCAACCGCATCTAATCAGTAGTCGTGCAGTGTTTGATACCTTTATCCACGGGATTGAATTTTCGACACGCAATCAGATTTTGAAAAAATTTGCCGAACTGCAAATTGGAGAGCAAGATTTAGTATTATTCGATTGTATTAATATCGAACATCTTTGTGATCATCCTCTAGTACACAAGTCAATATCACATAACTATTTTCGTCTAGATGGAGTACCTCTTGCGTATCTCACTTGGAGTACAGGATTCAAAAGCGAAAGCCCCAATAGTCGTTTACGTGTCGATGTAAACGACTATTACCCAGATCAATTCAGTGTCAATTTAGCGAGATATGCGACTTTAACCTCACAAGCATTTGAATGTTTGATGCAAACTTTAGAGGTCGATAGAAAAATATCATTACTATTATTGCAAGAAGCATATGACCCAACACATCTAAAATTATTTTTATCGAAGTTTAATGCACTCAATCAATTTAGGATTATTTGTCATGAACCTGAAAATTTTCAGCCTGAAAAATTAACTGAGGCAATCACATCGCTTTTAAACCCTTTTAGTTGTAAATTTTTAGAATTATCGGTAGGGAGACCAAAAACAGATAAAAGACATTATACTATGCAAAGTGAAATCGATTTGTTGAGCGCTTGCACTCGACATTCTGTTGCTCTAGTGGGGTTGAGTTTGGCTAATGATTATGTTAAAGAATCTAATAATATAGTAATAAGCGCTTCATTCGGTGGTAGAGCAAACTTGGATACCATTAGAACTCTGCATGTCCGATTTCATATTGCCCCAATTTTACCAGTCATTGCCAAAACACTACAGTTGAGGACCTTTTCACTTGAAAATATTCATGATGCTCAACTATTATTCGACTCAAGTATCGCTGCAAATTTGTCTTCGATAACCGAGCTTTATCTCAGTAACATATTATTTGACATTGAATTCTTATCTAAATTGTTTAAACTGATGCCCTCTTTAACGAAGCTTGTTCTGAAATCATGTACTGATAATACAACGGAAGCACAACAGTATCGTTCTTTAGACTTGAAAAGTCTTAAAATATTAGAGATTGATTATACAAAATTAAAACAACCTACTTTAACGAGTCTTATTCATACTATCCAACGCAGCATCGAAGAATTTAGATATAATAGCTATGACTCGTTTAAAATTGACCATGATGATAGCTCACAGCTCACTTTTCCCAAGCTAAAAGAGCTCAGCGTCCGTGGTCATCTAAGCGATCTTTGTTGGAAAATAATCGATGGTTCACCACTGCTAGAAAAACTCGAGCTTAATAGTGGATATCACAATTTGGGTGAGAAAACTACTTTTCAACTGAAGACAATCGCTTGGGACAAATTAACTCACCTTAATGCAACTGTTGACGCAAACGAATTTATATTTCTATTAGATATTATCCAAAGAT
>CAYUMZ010000182.1:0-4325 GCA_964446105.1 uncultured Gammaproteobacteria bacterium
TCGTCTAGGCATTAAGGGAAGTTGTAATCGTTGGCTGTCGTATTCTGTCATCGCCAAACACACAAGTCCGCCATTCTGAATCATAAAATTGATTTTATCAGGACTGACGAGCTCAGCAGCGAGAATCATATCGCCTTCGTTTTCACGGTTTTCATCATCCGATAAAATAATCATGCGGCCTTGGCGCAACGCCGCCATCGCCTCATTCACGCGTTCAAGTCTGTTATTCATGGTTTACCCCTTTTCGAGCAGCCTTAACAACTAATTTAGCTAACATATCGTACTCGATGTTTACTGGTGAGCCAACTTTCATCAACGATAAATTCGTCATCTCTAACGTATGTGGAATTAACATCACGGTAAATCCGACTTCAGTCAGCGTATTAATTGTTAAGCTTACACCATTCATAGCAATACTGCCTTTTTCCACTAAATAATCGAGACCCGGATCATTTTCACAAGTCGCAAATCGAACCCAAAGAAATTCACCTTGATCTTCTATTTGAGCAACCGTAGCGATGGCATCTACATGGCCAGTCACAAAATGCCCACCTAATCGGTCGCCAACACGTAAAGAACGTTCAAGATTAACCAATGAACCCATTGCGGAGTTTCCAAAGGTTGTGACTGCCAACGTTTCAGGTGATAACTCTACACTAAATCGTCCGTTGTCTGGGTCTATCGCTGTCAAACAAACGCCATCGACGGCAATACTTTCGCCGATATCGATATCATTGAATTGTGATTGAATCGTTAAACGACGTCCTTTTACGGTAGGAACAACCTCAACTATAGATCCAAAATGATGCACCATGCCCGTAAACATAAATAAGCCTCACCTAATTAAAAACATAAATCAAACAACATAACCCACTGATATTAATTCATTTTCAAGCTGCGGTCATTTCTAATATTGCTTCATCGCCTACACTATGCCACTGCTTGTGAGCAAATTGATCAAATAGGAATTTACCTTCATTAAAGGCAGATTGAGCCTGATTTCCCAGCCATTTAGGAGAACAATAAACCAACAATTTTTGTACAGTTTTATTTTCAATGAATGATTTCAACAAGCGCCCCCCTGCTTCAACCCACAAATCATGAATTCCATCGCGACCAATCACTTGCAGAATGGCGTTGAGATCTAAGCTATCATGATGTTCATCTATGGGTATAAACCGCACACCTTGTCCCACCAAATCAGCTGATATTTTGCCACTATTCTTAGCAGAATAAAATACAGTAATGGGTTGATTATTTTTCCAAATTTGAAAACGACTGGTTAACTGTAATTGACGATCAATGATATATAATGGTTTACTTATTGCCTCCAAAGAATCCAACAAATTACTTTCGATATCATCTTTAACGTTTTGTTTTTCATCGTTTTTATTTATAATAATATTGAGCGATGGGTCATCTTGAATAATTGTTTTCGCCGTAGTTAGAATCGCATCACTGTGGAGACGATAAGAATATGTGCGCTGCCTTAAGGCATTGCCTGTGATCGCAATTCGCTCCCCGGCAGGCCCGGCGATTTTACCATCTAGGCTCATTGCAATTTTTGCCGTAACCCATGGCAGCTGGGTAGAATGCCAATAACGATAACTTTGATAGAACTGGTTAATTTCCGAACAATCGATGTGCTGAATATCAATACCTAAATCCAGTAATCGCTGATGTCCCAACCCTGCAACGAGGGGATTAGGATCTTTGTAGGCATAAATAACATGATGAAGTCCGGATGCCAGGATAGCCTCTGTGCAAGGCGGTGTCCGCCCATCATGATTGCACGGCTCTAACGTGATATATAAGGTCGCTTGACTCAAATCACCCTGATAACCTCTAAGCGCCATCACTTCGGCGTGCGGTTCTCCACATGCATAATGCACTCCTTCGGCTATAATCTCGCAGCCCTTAACAATCAGCGCACCTACAGCAGGATTGGGCGCACAAAAGCCCTTACGTGTGGCAGCTAAGGCTAACGCTTTCAACAAATACTGACGATGATCCTGCAATACCTAAACCTCATAAAAGAACATGAACCGATTCTACCGAAATACTCATTAAAACTCCAGTCTGAATGTTGACTAGGTGGCATTAACTTTAACATACAATACTTCAATATTATAATATAACTTCATGATTTATAATGATAATTATTTTCTATTTTGAGTGGCAATTTGCACCATCAGCAGACCTCATCAAAATGAGCTATACTGTAACCAGGTATGTTAAGCAAATGGAAATTGCACCAGTATAGATAGGACATCACTCAACAATACTAACGATGAGGAGAGGTGTCATGAAGTTGAGAAAGGTATTATTGCTGAATTTGATCCTGTTCTTTATTCCATTTTTAGCCGTCAACGCTGAAACCGAATCTAGTGTAAACACTGATAGTGAAAACTATTCTCGTGAAGCGGGTATTAATCTGTCTGAAGAAACAACTGTAACTACTATCTCAAAAGACGTAATTGACAAAAAAGCACAGAGCAAAGCCCAAACTCATGAAGTCTATGCGTACAACGATAATGCCGACGACGAAAATGATGACGCTGATGATGACAGGAGCTATTTTGACGAGCGTTATCAAAAATACGCGTACAACACTCCTGAACATCGTGAAACAAATGGCCATAGCCTGTTCATCTTCGATCCTAATATACATCGTTGGATGGCGTATAACAGTAGCGGTGAATTAGTTGGTTCTGGTAAAGCATCCGGTGGTCGAGGATATTGCCCCGATATTAATCGTCGATGCAAAACCCCGATTGGAACATTCCGTGTCTACGCAATGGGTGGGCCAGGCTGTGTTTCAACAAAATATCCGGTAGGTAGAGGCGGCGCACCGATGCCTTACTGCATGTTCTTTCATGGCGGATTCGCTGTTCACGGATCTAATGACGTACCAAACCACAATGCAAGTCACGGCTGCATTCGAGTTGAACCTACTGCTGCTCGCTGGCTGCAAGAAAATGTCATGGGCATAGGTACAACGGTAATAGTGAAACCCTATTAACAATTTAAAAATTATTTTGATTAAATTTAAAGACGTAAGCTGCTCTAACAGGTACACTATTCTTTATGAAGATTTCATTCACCCATTGTCTTATTGTGCTGGTGTTATCAGTATCAACACTGTGCCATGGATATCAATTACCCGAATTGGGCAGCTCAAGTTACGCCTCGCTCCCACCCAGCGAAGAAAAAAAACTCACTGAACTTTTCATGCGAGAAGTGCGTGATTCAGTCCCAGTAATTCACGATCCTATTTTGAATAATTACATTGGCACATTGGGAAAAAAATTGGTGTCCAATTCAAGCGCCCAGCAAAAGCAATTTCATTTTTTCATCATCGATTCAGGCGATATTAATGCTTTCGCAGGTCCTGGCGCCCACATTGGAATCAACTCTGGAACAATTTTACTCGCGAAAAACGAGGATGAATTAGCGGGTGTCTTAGCGCATGAAATTACTCATGTGAGCCAACATCATTTAGCACGCGCAATGGAAAAAGCCCGAGGTAATACACTCGCTGCTTTGGCCACCGTTGCAGCCGCTCTTATTGTCGGCACAACTACTGGGCAAGGTGATGCAGCTATGGGTGGACTGATGGCTGCACAAACACTCGCGCTGGAAAATCAATTGGGCTATTCGCGTGATAATGAACGAGAAGCTGACCGAATCGGAATTCAAGTGCTTCATAAAAGTCAATTTGATCCGCAAGCAATGCCTAAATTTTTATCTCGTATGTCTAAACAGCAAATTGATCTATTAGACGGGCGTTTTTCTTATTTACGCACGCATCCCATTAATGAGGAAAGAATTGCCGATGCAAAAGCACGAGCAGATGAGCTCTCCCCTATTCATCATGAGTCCTCTTTAAATTTCAAATTAATGCAAATGCGATTATTAGCCTTAAGTGGTTCATACAATCCTGCCAAATCCAGACATTTTTCATTAGGCAATCTCAATGCGAAATCACCCGAATATTTATCCAAACAATATGGCCATGGAATAATATTATTTCGAGGAAGAAAATTAGCCGAAGCAGAAACGATTTTTCAAGGATTACACCAACTACATCCAGAAAATAGTTTATTTACCATTGCACTCGCTGATATTTATCGAGAACAAAACCTTTTATTGAAAGCAGAAAAACTCCTCGAAAAAGGCTATAATCTTAATCCAGATTTTTCACCTTTAGTCGTTAGTTATTCTGATATTCTAATGCAGCAAGATCACAATACTAAAGCTCTGCAATTGCTGACAAAATTTACACAAGAACACGGGGGCTCTAACGTCGATCTCCTAGAAGTGCT
>CAYUMZ010000183.1:0-4295 GCA_964446105.1 uncultured Gammaproteobacteria bacterium
AGCAGCTGATTTGTAATCAGCGGGTCGTAGGTTCGAATCCTATCACCAGCTCCATATTCCTGGATATTGCATAAACTATCGTGCTTTGAAGTAGATAGTTTATACAATATCCAGGTATAAATTTTGATCGATGTTTGTGGCTCATATAAAGAGATCTCAATGGTTAATTCTCAACACCCTGATGTACAAAATTCGCGTTTTGGCGTGTTATTGGTTAATTTGGGGACGCCATCTGCTCCAACAGCAAAGGCTGTGGCGCATTATTTACGAGAATTTTTGTCAGATCCGCGCGTGGTAGATCTTTCTCCCTTAGTGTGGTGGTTTGTTTTGAATGGATTAATCGTGCCATTGCGAAGTGGCAAAGTTGCGCGCAATTATCAAAAAATTTGGTTAGCGGATGGATCACCATTATTGGTGAATAGTCTGAAACAAGTAGAAGAATTACAAAAATTATTTAATCAACAAGATGAAAATCCACCCATCATTGAATTAGGAATGACTTACGGACAGCCCTCGATTGCTAGCGGATTGCAAAAATTACGAGATCAAGGTGTGCGCAAATTTTTAATTTTTCCTTTGTATCCACAATATTCTGCAACGACAACAGGTGCTGTTTTTGATGCAGTAAATCGTGAGTTAGCTCAATGGCCGTGGTTGCCAGAATTACATTTTGTCAATCATTATGCAGATGAACCATCGTATATTAATGCAGTCGTTGAAAGTGTTCGAACACACTGGGCTCAAAATCAGCGTGGAGATTGTTTAATTATTTCATTTCATGGAATTCCTCAACGTTATTTTCGTCAGGGTGATCCGTATTATTGTTATTGTCATAAAACAGCGCGATTGATTGCAGAAAAATTAGGTCTATTAGAAGATCAATGGCGAATGGTGTTTCAATCACGTTTTGGTCGTGAACCGTGGCTGCAGCCTTATTGTGATCAAATATTGCAAGAATTGCCTGCAGAGGGGAAAAAAAATATAGATATTATTTGTCCAGGATTTTCAGCCGATTGTTTAGAAACTTTAGAAGAAATTAAGATCAGAAATCGAGAAATTTTTACGCAAGCCGGTGGAGAAGCGTATCAATATATTCCAGCATTAAATGATCATCCTCAACATTTACACGCCTTAATGGAGATAATAAATAAAAATAAAGGTAGGGAAGTAAGCAGGACCTGACATCTTCCCTACTTTAGTTTCAAGGTGATTTCCGCCAATCTTTTTCCGAGTGCACGACAAAGACGAGCTTCTTCTTCATTGAGAGGTAAGTTGCTATCGACTCCGGCGACATGGCTGGCTCCGTAAGGCGTGCCACCCGTGTGAGTGGTATTTAAATCGGGTTCGGAATAAGGGATTCCGACCATGAGCATGCCTTGATGTAGAAGGGGCAGCATCATGTTGAGTAGAGTCGATTCTTGCCCACCATGCATCGTTGAGCTTGAAGTGAATGTCACCGCAGGTTTGCCTGATAATTTTCCTGAAAACCAAAGTGCCGTTGTTTGTTCCAAAAAATACTTTAAAGGGGCAGCCATGTTGCCAAAACGCGCAGGACTGCCTAAGGCCAGCCCGTCGCATTGAGCGAGTTCATCGAGTGTTGCATAAGGCGCGCCTTGATCAGGGACCAGAGGTTCGGTGGCTTCTATTGTAGGTGATACGCTAGGCACCGTTCTGATCATTGCTTCAGCGCCCTCAACCATTTCGATACCGCGAGCAACATGATGGGCCATTTGGGCCGTAGAGCCATTTCGGCTGTAATATAAAACTAAGACGATTGCCATAAAGGTATTCCTATGATTAACTCACCCTATATCGAAAATATCACTGAAAAACGAGCTATTCAATAAAAAAATTAACGTTTAATGAGTGACTATGAAAGCATTTTATGATCAAATTCTTGCAGCGGATGATTTAAGGATGGTTCTATGAAAATCCATTCGGTGGTAATTACACCCTATCGTTATATTGCCAGAATGATACGACAATTTGTGAATGATGCTTGTTTTACTCGAGCGGCTGCTTTGGCCTATACATCATTATTAGCATTAGTTCCTCTGATGACAGTGAGTTTGGCATTATTGTCCGCTTTTCCAGTGTTTCAAGACGGTGCGCAAAAAATTCAAGATTTCGTATTTTCGAATTTTGTTGCGGGATCTGCCGATATTATTCAGCAGCATTTGCAGAGTTTTGTAGAATCTGCCCGACATTTATCCCCGACAGGTTTGTTTTTTTTAGTAGTTACTGCCGTCATGATGATCTTCAATATGGAGACAGATTTTAACGCTATTTGGCGAGTGAAACACCGACGACACGGGGTCTCAGCATTTTTAATTTATTGGGCTGTTTTAACCTTGCTACCGATTTCTGTGGGTGTTGGTATCGCCGTAAGTGCCAATTTAGCAGCATTGCCGTTTGTCGTTGAAGTAGGGGAGATGCTAAAAGTTAAAGCCTTGCTCTTGCGGTGTTTGCCCAATTTGATAACATGGCTATCATTCACAATATTGTATGTCACATTACCAAACTGTTCAGTTAAAATTCGACATGCAATTTGGGGTGGTTTAGTGGCCATGATATTATTCAACTGGGCTAAATTTGGATTTAGTTGGTATTTGATCCATTTTCCATCCTATGAATTGCTGTATGGCGCCTTAGCAACAATACCCATATTTTTATTATGGCTATATATGACTTGGTTAATTATATTATTTGGTGTAATCGTGACTTTTATTATTGCTCATGGAATTAAAACGGAAATCCCCAATGAAAACCTTTAAAATTATTAGTGTATTTTTATTAATACTGAATTTTCAATCACCGTTATATGCCGCTGTTTTTCCTATCGGTCAAGCGGGAGACGATCTCATTGGGAGTGTGAGTAACACGATTGTTCAAGAAGGTGATAATTTTAATACCATCGCTCAGCGTTTTGATTTAGGTTATATGGAATTAATTGAAGCGAATCGAGGTATCAATCCTGACAAGCCGATTCCTGGTACTGTATTAATTATTCCCTCGCGCTATATTTTGCCAAACACTCCCCGGCGGGGAATTGTCATTAATTTAGCAGAAATGCGCCTGTATTATTTTCCAAAAAATTCTAAAGAGGTATGGACATTTCCTGTAGGAATCGGACGGCAAGGTTCGCAGACTCCCAATGGTGTGATGACCGTCATAGAACATTTGGATCATCCTACTTGGCATGCACCAGAATCAGTGCGAACTGAACGAGCCAAAGAAGGTATAGAAATTCCCAAAACAGTTCCCCCTGGTCCTGATAATCCACTGGGTGAATATGCATTACGTTTATCAATGTCTACCTATTTAATTCACGGTACGAATGATAATAGTGGTGTAGGTCGTCGAAGTAGTGCAGGTTGTTTGAGAATGTATCCTGAAGATATTGAGAAATTGTATCGCGCTGTTAAAAATGGAGAATCAGTTCAAGTGATTAATGATCCTTATAAAATCGGACGACATAATGGCAATGTTTATGTTGAAGGTCATTTGCCCTTGCAAGAAGTGCAAGAAAAATTTGCCAATCTAGACAAAGTACTCGAAAAGAATTTATTTGATTTAGGTGGGGTCCAAATTCAACAATCTGTTGATATGAAAAAAGCCTTGCGTATTGCTTCGGAGCAACAAGGTTTGCCTCAGCGTGTATCACATTTGAAAGAGATGACCACCGTGGGAACTTCTATTGCACAAAGTTTGGCGGAAGCTACCGAATCGGGTGAAAAAAAACAATGAGTGACAATATCCCATCTTATTCAAAGGAATTTCATGTGCGATGGGCAGATTGTGATTTTAATGGTCACATGCGACATTCCGCATTTAATGATTATGGCGCTCATATTCGCGTGTCGATGTTCACCGATTTTGGATTGCCCATCGAAAAGTTGATGCATGAACGAATGGGGCCTGTTTTATTTCGTGAAGAAACAAAATATTATAAAGAATTGCGACTCAATGAAAAGTTTAAAGTTGATTGCGAAATTGTCTCGATGAGACGCAACGGAAAAATTTGGTCTATGCACCATCATTTTTATAATGGTAATAATGAATTAGCAGCGGAAATCACTGTTGAAGGTGCGTGGATGGATTTAGATAAAAGAAAGGTAGTGACGCCTCCTGCTGATTATATGGAGTTCATCAATAAATTTCCTCGATCAGAAGGCTTTAGTTGGCTTGATAGTGCTTGATGGATTTTAAAAAATATTCTAGATGCCAGATGCCAGATGCCAGATGCCAGATGCCAGATGCCAGATGCCAGATGCCAGATGCCAGATGCCAGATGC
>CAYUMZ010000184.1:0-4271 GCA_964446105.1 uncultured Gammaproteobacteria bacterium
GTTATACATTTAGGAAAAACTTTAACATCCATTGAATTTTGCTGCTACACCAAAGAGGAATGGCGAATCCATTATGACCGTAAATCACCTTTAAGAGATGCTGCTGGTAAAATAATTGGTATTGCATGTTATGCTATTGATGTGACTGAGTGTCCTATAATGAGATCTGCACTCGCTTTATTATCTATCACTTCCAAAAAATTAAATCCTAAAAATATTGAGCAAAATTCATTTAGAATTCAAAAGAAATTCGATACTTTAGGGCTTACATCTCGACAATCACAAGTTTTATTTTACATGATCCGCGGAAAATCTTCAAAAGAAATAGCTCGACTGCTGGATATCGAATACAAAACTGTCGAAAATCATCAGTATAAATTAAAATCGAAGATGGATTGCAGTACAAAATCCCAACTCATAGAAAAAGCTTTTTCCCAAGGAGTCGGGTTTATTTTACCCCAATCACTTCTTACTCAGCCTCATCAAAAATAGATAACTGAAAGTAAATCTAGCTAAAGCATTTTTGGAGTTGGTTTATAATCACGATTTATAGCACAAGTTCTATTCGGATCTGTTCTTTCCTCAGAAACTTCGCCTTTTGCATGATCAAGTGTGCCACCAGCTACGTATCGATAGCCTGATTCTGTTGACAAGATATCTTTATGCTGATTGCGGTTAGATAATAAAAGAACATCATTTGCTGCACCACAAACATTAGTAATTTTTGCTGAGATACTGTAAATCATACCTTCTGGGCTCTGAAAAACAATTGGTCCTCTATATTCACTATTTGTATCCACTTTTTGCACAATCCCTGTTTTAGTGCCGATGACTTTAAACCGACTTCTGGAATTTGGAATGAATCGTACTAAATCATCTAAAGTTGGGTTTGTTACATTTTTATATAAGAAATCCTCGTCTATCACATCATTTAAATAATTCCACGATTCCTTCTGTGAACTGAAAGTTGCAACTATTGAATATAAACTGTGATAAACGAGGTATTGATTTTTCTTCCCATCCAGGTATGGCATTACGCAGGGGTATCTACCATCCATAACTGTAAATGAAAAAGGTTTAAATGATTGAGGGAGCTGGTCTTCAACGAGAGTTACAGCACAAAGTTGAGAGACAATACTCATATTAAAGGGAAGAGGGTCTTTGGGTAACAATGATTTAAAAGCAGTGGTATTCACGACATGGTCGAATGATTCTGAATAAATATTTTTATTATTGATGAAAAGAATGTATTTATTTTCTCTCTTTTTAACTTCCGTAACTTCGGACGAAAATTGTATATTGATATTTTCGTTTTGCAGACGCTTAATTAATTTCTCCCTTAATGGCTGTCCAACTAATGCGCTGGGCTCACGAACTGAATGAAGAGCTATTAGACTTTCTCTACTAAATTTAGATTGTTTATCAAGCTCAATAGTCTCGTCAAATAGAAATTCTTTACAAACATTACTAAAAGTAAAGTCATCACAACGTGACGGTTGTCCCAGCACGTCATTTTTACCCAAGGCATAATATGATTTTTCAAGCTCTATAACAATATCATTATATTGTTCAACAAATTTACTATAGTCATTTTGGCAAGCTTTTCTGGTCGCTTCAGACAAGGGATAATGTGGACCAATGTGAATTCTCGCACCAAAATTGCCTGACAATCCACAAAGAATTTCGGCATTACTTTCAAACAATATCACCTGATTACCTTTTTTTTCCAACTCTAAAGCAATATGTATACCATTCCAACCAGCTCCAATAATGGCAATTTTCATCTTTATACTCCTTCTAATTAGGTTATCTCTAGTTAGATCATCGAGATAATTATTATTAATTTTAACTTTCATTCAACTGGTAATAAACACCTACATAAGTAAACATACTAGAGTCATTGTCTGTATTGTCCCCATCCATTGGAGTAACGATATGATATTGACGATTGAGACAGGAAAGGTCACGGAAAGAAAGGAAGACATAAAGCTGCCTAGCCAACCACAACAATTTGACTACGGTATGCCAGAGAGTGATAATGCTGAATGGCGGATAAACAGGCTGCGCAGCACAAATGCTGCGCTTAGCCATGCCTCCCCAGAAAATCGTTTTAAGGATATGGGCAAGAAGGGTAATAGATTATTTTCCTTAAAACATCCGGAATATTTCCGTATAGCGCTAACAACTGGAATAGGACTAATAAGGATAAACTTCCAATGAAACTGCCTGGTCTCAAGGAAAGAGTGGCTATTTTGAACAAATCGCACTCTCAAAATCTTCCCTTAATCTATGTCAATAAGGACAATGATAATCGATTTCAGTTTATAACCGAAATCGCAGCTTTACATACTGGCGCGCGTTCTTCCGCGGAACTACTAAACCGGACGAATGCTGATTTCAACTGCGAAGCAGCTGAATATGCGAAAGAATTTACCTCTTATGAAAATCTATGTAAGGAAAAACGCTCAGAAACACTTCTTTTATCTTTAATTCAATCTGCTCAAGGCGCACAAATCAGCTTAATTTGTAATAAGCCAATCTTCAATGAAAATGGTGCAGTAGAAGGTGTAGAAACATGGGCACAGATTTTACCTTCTACAACGTGTGTGGATAAAATTGTTCAAGGCTATCAAAATATTTCTACGCTTAACACACAAACTCAAGCGCCTAGTCCTCAAAAAAATTTGCTTTCAATTCGCGAGCAAGAATGTGTTTATCATTTAACCCGTGGCTTAACCTTTTTAGAAATCTCTAAAAAAATGGCTATTTCCCCGAGAACGGTAGAATCACATGTTAATCACATTAAAGCCAAATTAAATGTCAATAAACGCTCTGAATTAATCGTAAAAGCCTGCGAATTAGGCTATCTAGAAATTAAGCTCATTGATCCCACAGTAAAGCCTGAAAAATTACAATTGCTGAGTGTGAAACCCTGCGACGCCGTAGAAGAAATCTAACAGAAGAGCAATAAATTTGCGCATCGAGAGATTTGACAAGCGAAAAATTTAGTACATCATTAATCTAAAGTAGTGAAAACGAGTTCAGGATGTGGGTTTCAAGCGCCTCATGATCGAAAATATTATTACATAACTATTTGCAACTCATAATAGTACAAACAATCATCTAACCTTAATATCGTAATAAGCCTATTTTTATGCTATTTTCAGTACCTTTCATATATTCGAATACAAAAAAGTTTAGAAACTTAAATTATCTTCAATATGCTATAATTGAATTGTAGAAACCATAAAAGCACCTCATCATAAGAAAGCCATAAGGACGATCAATGCATGTATTCATGGGGCTTTCAGGTGCTTAAGCACTGATAACCTAGTTTTAATTGGAGGTATAGCATATGCGTAATCATCTAAATAAAAGAATTTCTTATTTATTGAGCTTATTTGTTTTTTCTGTTGGGTCAACGGTCTTTGCCACAAATAATGTGGTTTTTACGAACCCTACAGGTGATGCTGCCACAAGACTTCATGATGTTGGGCGTTTTAATACCATGGGGTTGGGAAATACTCCACCAGTTGGTCGATTATCAACAGAACTTATGACCGTAATTAACAATCGAGTTTATATTTCACCATCTCAACAATGTTTTGGGGATTCTAGACCTGCCATTCCAAGTGGCAATCCGATAATTCCAGGTGTTATCGTACTCGACGGATCTAAACCACAAGGCGCGTTACCACTAAGTGGGTATTTACCCTGGAGCGCTATTAATCCAGTGACCAATCCGATGCCGCAATGGCAAAAATCCTCAATGGGTTCTGTTAATTCAGCACACCTTAATTCTGGAGATATTTTAATTGTAGGTATTGATGGAAATGTATGTCGGCCTATTAATGGAGGCGGTATTAATGGTTTTGAACTTTGGAATGTCAGCAATCCAGACCCTGCAAAAGCCAAATTTCTATCATTTACGCAAGTATTTGATGTCAACCCTCTTTTACAAATCAACACTGGACCAGTAGGAGAAGTAATTGGTCGCCCTATTTTGTTTAGTCAAGGCAAAAAAGATTATTTAGCGTTTACCGCGGGAGTACTGGGTAATCTTAAAATCTACGACATAAGTGATCCTACAAATCCTAATTTAATTGCTACGTGGGGTAATGAATCTATTCAATTTCCAGGAGTGGATCCTAGTACCGCTACACCAACTTCTAGTCCATCTCTGGATGACTTTACGAATTTCATAAATACCTTACCACCCTATTTAGCATTTGGCTTCGATGTAAGAGGTGCTTTCCCTGGTAATGGGGGTG
>CAYUMZ010000185.1:0-4268 GCA_964446105.1 uncultured Gammaproteobacteria bacterium
GTTCAATCAGGAACAGGACAGTATCAAAGATCGTCCTCATAACGATCTTCAGTTAATTTTTTCATTTGATCCAACACAGAGATTTTTTCAGAAGCATTCATTCCAAAAAAAGGGTGTTCATGGACCTTTTTGTTTACCTTGCATTGGCAGGGAGTAATGAGACCTTTAAGCTTACCATGATGGAGAATTTTAACGCGCTCATTGCGTTCGATTGCCTTTAACACATCTTTCATTTTGTATCTTAAATCTAATATTGATGCTTCCATGAGATCCTCCAGAAATGGTAAATTTATAGTTTAACTATACATAATATCGTATAGCAATTCATGAGAGAAACAGCACAAAATCTTGACATTGGCTAAATTAAAGGTCAGATTAAACATTGCAAGCACACTGATATTGTGTTAGGCAAGTTAACAACTAATGAAACATATCTGCATTTAGGAGATTCGAATGGAAGGTAAAAAAAATATATATCGTTTTTCTTATTCCGATACTTCCGTTGCAAATCCTGAAACAATCGATCAATTGATCGATACACTTTATTCTGCTCCATCGGATAAGTTGGTGAGTGGTGAATTCAATGGCTCGGTTGAAATGGTTATTCAGTACGCAAGTTCTGTTAAGAATCGTGAAATGTTAGAACGATTGGCCTTTGTATTATTTTCTGGCCCGCGTTCACGCAAATTTGTTCGCGACGATGATGGAAAGGCCTATTCGGCTTGTCTTTTATTATTATTCAGTTATAAAAGTTCTTATATAGCTGATATCACTTTTACTTTGCGCCTCTGTTTTGAAACTTGGAAAACAGTAATGAAACGATCAGGGTACGCCTTTTATCCTATTGATCGCACATTATCAGAACATATCCCTTGGGAATTCGAAGGAATAGATCCTGAAGATGAAATAATCATCACACACGCCGGCGGATTTCTTCATATCAACGCTTTTCTTCAAAAAAAGAGCTTGGGTTATACGTTGGAACAGGGAGGGTTGGGAATACAAGTAAATGCGACCATGGCAACCCATGCAAAATCTCTTATTTACGCTCAAAGAAGTGGTCCAAGAGACAGTTTGGATACCCCGGCTATTCTCATGGCTACCATCAAGTCTAAATTTCTTCACAGAGCTCGCAATCCCTACGAAGCTGGATTAAGGTGTGAACACCTAGATTATTTACAGAATGTTCAAGTCATTAAACTGCCCTATTCATGGTTGTGTGATGAGAATGATATTATAAAATATTGTAGAAAAATTGAGATTAAAGCTCGCTCAATTTGCTGTGGACTTGATAGTAGAGTTCATAATCTACATAGATTGATGACCACTAATTCAGAAAAAATTGAGGCATCCTGGCGAGAAATGTATAATGCGAGCTATGATCAAATCAAAACTAAACTTGAGCAATCAACTTTAAATAAACTCACTATCTTTACTTTGTAATTGTATTAGGGATATAGATTTGACCTTACCATATCTCACTCGTCTTTTTAGCTCGCCTTACTTAGGTCTCAGTGCTTTCTTGCGTGTGTTTAGAATATTTCTTGAGGAAATGTTTATCTTTACATTTTTTCCTGGTTGAGTAATGTCGTAAAAGAAACGCGTAAATGCACTAGCATTGCTCGGATGGGTCAATTGCCTAAACCCGGTTTCACAGGGGGGGGCTGGTGTCACATGGGATAAAATGATTCGGAGGAAATTGGGATTCAGCATAACTAATGAGAATAATTTTGTAGAGATTTGTTCGTCGGAGATTTCAAATATATATCTCTGAACAAGTTGAGTACTTTGCCAGATGTAGGTGGAGATCTTCTCATATAATGATTCATTGACAACACTAGTTCCCTTTTTCATCCGCCATAACATCAGGCAAATATGATGGAATCGCTGGCGTTCTTGGTTGAGTGGTTCAAACAGGGTTCTGTAGTCGAATTTCAAAGCTAGCTGTAGAGATTCAGGCCAGTTTGGGGTTTGAATGGGCAGTGCGGTGAGGTCATTGCCTTGACAGAGAAATCTCCTTACTGACAAGAGTTGACGACAGGATTGTGGCAGTGAGGTGAGACGATTGGACTGACACTCCAGCTTCTGCAATCCAGTGAGTTGTCCGATGGACTTTGGCAGTTCGTTGAGCTGGTTTTTGTAGCAGTAAAGCGTGTTCAGTGATGTGAGTTGTTTCAATGAATCGGGAAATGAAGTGAGAAGATTGCACTGACATTTAAGTTTTTTTAGTGCCGTGATTTGACCGATTGACTCGGGCAGCGAAGTGAGCCGGTTGTATTGACAATACAGCTCTTGCAATACAGTAAGTTTTCCAAGTGATTCGGGTAGCCTAGTTAATTGGTTATCAGAAATATTCAGTTTAGTGAGTCGTAAATACCAATTATGCTGAATCATTTCCGAAATAATCATTTCAAGTTGTATGTCGTTGCAAAGTGTGATTGTAATAGCGATTGGGCGGTTTGCAGCTAAGCGTTTTGAAAGGCTATTGTCAGTAAGTGCTTGATGCAGTTCGTCAGCCGATAACGCTATTTCAAATGGTCTTACGTCAGTAGATTTTTTTTGCATCATTTACCTAACTATATGCATTGATACAAAAATGATACAAACTGTCTAAATGAGTTAATTTCAACTGCTGGCACCGTCAATTAGAAATTTGACACAGAATCTCATAATTTAAAAATTTCTGCGAAAAAGTTTTTCATGGCTTGCCATGAGCGCGCATCGGCGAGTTTATCGTAAATAAGACCTAATTTTTCATCATGGGCTTGGGGATTGGTGAAAGCGTGTTGTGTATTGCCGTAGGCGTGAATTTGCCAATCGACTTGAGATTGAGTCATTTCATTTGCAAAGGCGAGTAGCTGTTCAGGCCGTCCCATGGGATCGTCGAAACCGTGTAGTGCAAGTACTTTTGCGAGAATTTTTTTGTTGGGTAAATTTTCAGGTGCTGAAAGTAATCCGTGAAAACTAACAACTCCAAGAATATCGGCGCCGCTGCGCGCAAGATCCAGTGCACATAATCCACCAAAACAAAATCCTATGGCAGCAATTCTTTTTTTATCAACTTGAGTTAAATTTTTTGCTGCATTAAATGCTGCTGTAATACGTTGTCGTAATAAGTTACGATCGTGCATAAAGGGCGTCATGAATTCTGAGTTTTCGGCATTGGATTTTCCTACTTTGGCATTTCCGTACATATCTAAAGCGAATCCAATATATCCGAGTTTTGCGATGTCTTCGGCTTTTTGGCAGGCAAGTTGATCACGGCCAGCCCACGCAGGTGCAATTAATACGAGTGGAGTAGGCTCAGAAGTTTGAGGATATGCGACATACGCTTCAAGAGTAACATCACCATCTTGGTATTGCAGTGTTTGAGATGACATATTCAATTCCTTCTGAATAATAAGGAATAAAGATGCGAGGTTTCCCGTTGATTAAGTTAGGAATCAGGCTATGATTCCTAACTTAATCAACGGGAGATCTCACACCGTTCCAATAATTAGTGTTTGCTGGCTTTTTCATCGAGATGCAGTTCAAGCCACATCGCATTAAATATTGAAAAACTACAAGCAAATCCAAGTCCAAGAATCCAACTAAAGTACCACATAAAAGTTCCTCTAAATTAATATCAGGTGTTTAATAGAGTGATTTATCCTCAGCTTTAATATCCTGCACAGTAACAGGCCCTCGCATGACTCTAATCACCCAAGAGGTGTAGAGTAAAATAATGGGAAGGAATATCAGTGTTGCGCTTAACATGATCATAAGGGTCAGTTGACTTGAAGAGGAGTCCCAGACAGTTAAACTCGATGCAGGAATGCTCGAAGAAGGCAAAATAATCGGGAACATGCTCACACCCACAGTTGAGATGATCCCAAATATGCTAACGCTTGAAAAAATGAGTGATAATTTTGATCTCCACACAGGTGAAAATAGAATAGCAAGTACAGCACCGGTAAAACCAAGAATAGGGGCAAGCAAAGTCCATGGCATAGATAGATAATTTTTCAACCACGCGCTTTGTTGTAGTTCTACAGTCTTATGTAATGGATTTGAAGGACCTTCCGAACCCATACTCGTAATAATGGTGTAACCGTCTAAATGAGAAATCCAATAACCACCCGTTGCAAATAATAATATGACGAATAACGACATTAAACGCGCATAAAATAAAGATCGTCCACGCAGCGGAGATTCCGTTTTTGTTGCTAAGTAGTATCCGCCTTGCATCGTGATCATCGCAACGCTGAGAATACCACATAATAAGGCGA
>CAYUMZ010000186.1:0-4249 GCA_964446105.1 uncultured Gammaproteobacteria bacterium
TATTGTGGCAATACTTGAGGAACCACATCATAACTTAAACCATTCATGCTGAATTGGCTCACGGCACTTTCGTTGAATGCAAAATTAATCGTATCGGCAATTTGAAGCATCGGAATACCTAAATTTCCCGCTAAATCACGATTTACATCAATATGAACTTCAGGCTTGTCTATTTTAAGATCACAACTTACATTGACTAAACCTGGATAATGAGAAATGACTTCCATGAGCTTTTGACTTGTTGCATAAAGTTCGTTGTAACTACCGGTGCTTTGCAGTACAAAACCCACAGGTTGTAAACTTTGAGAACCCGGAAGGCTGTATGGATTGATTGGAAACGCATTTGCACCCGTAATATTTGAAAACTGTGGAAATAAACTTCCAATAATTTCGCCTAACGATCGGGACCGCTCATTCCAAGGTTTTAATATCAAAAATGATATGGCGCTATTAACACCCATAAATCCATTTATGATTCCTATAGCGTCTTTCTCGGGTACTTTCTCAAGAATTTTTGAGAGTTCTTGAGTCTGTTTTTCCATAAAAGCAAGTGTTGCTCCGGTAGGGCCTTGAACTATTGTGAGTACAGCGCCGACGTCTTCTTGTGGAGCTAATATTTGATTAGAGAATAATTGCGCACCCAATAATGTGCTAATTGTTAAGGTGATGGGTAAAACAGTCATGAGGAAAACACGACGATTTTTGATCGTTTTTGACAGACGTTTGCGATAACGTTGTTCAAGGCGAGAGAAATAATTATTGACACGTTTTGCAAAATCACTTTCTAAAGATTTTGGTGTCATGATTTTTGAACACATCATCGGTGAAAGTGTTAATGCAATAAAACCCGAAACGATAACAGTACCCGCTAAAGTAAAGGCAAATTCTTTAAATAAAGACCCGGTCAAACCACCGCGAAATCCGATGGGCGCAAAAACGGCTGCAAGCGTAATTGTCATAGCGATGATGGCGAATTTAATTTCGCGAGTTCCAACGAGAGCGCCTTCGTAGGGTGTTTTACCATTTTCAACATGACGGTGAATATTTTCAGCTACCACGATAGCATCATCAACCACAAGACCAATAGCCAGTACCATCGCAAGAAACGTGATGGTATTTAAGCTATATCCCATCAAAAGCATTAATGAACAAATGCCGATTAATGACAGCGGAATTGTTACAAGTGGTATGGTGAGCGTACGTACCGAACCTAAAAATAAAAACATAACAAGAACTACGCATAGGGTCGCCTCAATGATCGTTTTTTTCACTTCCCAAATTGATGCCGCGATAAATTTTGAACTGTCCCAAATTATTTCGGGCTTTAAATCGCCCGGCATATTTTTTGCCATGCGTGGTAGTGCGTTTTTGACCTGTTCTGAAACTTCGAGTGGATTGGCATCGCCACGGGTAATGATACCGATTACAATCGATTTTACGCCATTCATCGTCACAGATGCTTTAGGATTATAGGTGCCAAGCTCTGCTTTTCCGATGTCTTCTATACGAGTCAAATGACCTTTATCGTTTCCGACTATCATTCGATTAAACTGATGCGCTGAATTTAAATCTGTATTGGCTGTTACATCGTATTCTTCGAATTCACTCGATATTTTCCCCGATGGGGATTGAAAATTATTCGCTCGCAAAGCCATAATCACATCGGTGGCGGTGACATTATGAGAAGCCATTAAATCGGGATTTAACCAAATACGCATGGCGTAGTCTCGAGGCCCAAGAATTTTTGCTTCACCTACTCCTGTGAGACCCTCAAGTCGAGGTTTTACGATCCGTTTTAAATAATCTGTGATTTCTTCGGCTGTTAATGAATTACTCGCAAAAGATAAATACATCGTTGGCGTAGTATTGGGATTTTGTTTTTCTATAATGGAATTAAAAACTTCTTTTGGTAGTCTGTAACGAACAGAATTGACGCGATCGCTAACTTCACTGGCCGCAATGTCTATATCAGTCCCGAGTTTAAAGTTGATTGTAATGACAGACGCGCCAGTGGAATTATTCGCAGTGATGTAACTAATGCCATTGACGCCTGCGATGGCGCTTTCTAGGGGGGCGGTCACGAAACCTTCCATTATTTCTGCACTGGCACCAGGATAGGCTGTAGTTACACTGATGGTTGTAGTACTAATTTCAGGAAACTGACGTAACGTTAATTGATTATATGACATCAATCCAAATAATAAGAGGAGCAGACTTAATACCCAAGAAAAAACGGGCCGTTCAATAAAAATATCGGTAAAACTTTTCATATTTTCCTTCCTTTGAAATACATCAGGTATTTCATTTTAGATTAAGAATTATTTGCGCAATGTTTAATCTAGGATAAAACATGCCACAGAGTGATCGCAACGAAAAAATGGAAAAAATTATTTGTTAAGGATTTCCACAGCAGCGCCATCATTTAATTTCAGCTGGCCTGCGGTCACAATTTGTTCGCCGGGTTTTAGGCCTTCAGTAATATCAATTTGTTGGTCATGTTGTAATCCGGTTTTCACTTTAACTTTAGAAACCTTTTTATTCAGAACACGATAAACATAATTTCCATCGACCGCGTGCATTATTGCGGTTTGCGGAATACTAATAACTTGCTGAGGCTGCCCAGTTGATAATGTGACACGCATGAAAGTACCTGGCAACAAAATACCTTTTTCATTCGGAATTTCCGCTCGCACCGTTAAGCTTTGCGCATTGGAATTAATGACAGATTCTATCGCTTTGACAGTGCCGAGGAATTTAACATCGGGGTAAGCATCATCTTCTACCGTGACCTGACGACCAATAGCAACTTTCAGAATATCGGATTCTGGAATGGTAAAATCGATATTGATAGGGTCTATCGCTTGTAGATTGACGATGGGGGTTGCAGGCGTGACTTGATCTCCGATACTCACTTGTCGTAAACCGAGTTTACCCGAAAATGGCGCTGTGATAATCGATTGAGCAAATTGAGCTTTACTGGCCGCAACACGAGCCTGGTTAACTTTTAAATTGGCCAATGCTGCATCCAGTTCTGACTTTGCAATGGCGTGTTTGGGATAAAGCGCTTTTTTGCGCTCATAATCGACCTGGCTGAGATTGAAGTTTGCAGTATTCAAGTCTAAATCAGCTTTCATCATGTCATTGTTGAGCTCAAGCAATGGGGTGCCGGCTTTTACAAAATCACCGGAATTAAAAAGGATTTTGCGAACTCTACCAGAAATTTCGGGTTTTACGACAATGCCATGGACTGCTTGAAGAGTACCGTTCGCGACGATATGGGGTTCCCGCGTAGAATATTGTGTAGTGATTGTGCTGACTTTGGGTGTGGGCATGGCAAATTGAGCCCATGCACTTGTGCAGGCAAGTAGCGTGGTACTGATGGCAAAAGATTTGAATAATGATTTCATAGTGTGTTCCAAGTACTCATAAGATGTTGTAGTTTACGATAATTATATTGATTTGTTAAGGGATTCTATGAGTAAATCTTCTTATGACGTAGTGGAAAACGCTTTAAGTTTTTTTAGCTGATTTTTCTGAAAGCGTGCAACAAATCTTCTACTGTATGCGATGTTGATAAATTATATGACGCATAGAGAGGCTGTTGGATAATATCTTTAATGGGAAGTGATGGATAATAGTGATCCCTCATAAAATGAATAAACTTGAGAGTTCTAAAATTATCGAACCAATCATGGAAGTGTTGTTGGCAAACTTTGGTTATTTTAGACGATTTCTGGGCGATCTTTAAAGCCTCAAGTGCACCGATTGCTTCGAGGGTATTTGTTAAAATATCGTCATTAATACAATTGTTGAAGTGTGCAAAGCTCTCTAATTTATTGATGAAATTTAGAAAAATCTTTAACTTTTCAAAAATGGTTGAATTATAAAATAAATAATTAGCCTCGCTATTTTCTATTGATGATATTTTTTTAACTGATTTACCAGTGCCAAATGGAACTCTATCGGAATATCTTCCATCAAGGATGATTGGATTTGAATTAAGACACTGTATTTTGCCGACTTTGAATAGCTTATTCAATATATAAAAATCTTCGCCCGATTCTCTTATTGGATAGCCACGCACCTTTGCATATGATTCATAATTAATAGCGATTGTGCTACCGATCGTGTGAAATGCAAAATGAGAACCCGCATATTTTAATCCAATAACATAATGTCGGAGAGATAATTCGTATAAACAGAGAGCATTTATGTGCGATTGATTGTCAGTATTTATGCTGTGAATATA
>CAYUMZ010000187.1:0-4248 GCA_964446105.1 uncultured Gammaproteobacteria bacterium
TGCACAAATTAAAAGGTCAATACATCGTTTTATATTTTTATCCAAAAGATAACACCCCCGGCTGCACCATCGAATCAAAAAATTTTAGAGACCTCAATAAAAAATTCGATGCGAAAAATGCAGTAATCATTGGTGTTTCTCGAGACACCTTAAACTCTCACGAGAAATTCAAAACCAAATGCGAACTCCCCTTCCCTCTTATTTCCGATGAAAAAAGTGAACTTTGCCGCTACTTCGGCGTAATCGGTGAAAAAACTCTTTTCGGAAAAAAATTATTTGATGCTATCATTCGCAGTACCTTCCTCATCGACCCCCAAGGCAAAATCATCCAAGCCTGGCGCAAAGTTAGCATCAAAAATCACGCCCAAGAAGTGCTAGATGTAATTCCAGCTTAAATTGATCTTATGACAATAATGATTACATGAAACTACTGCGAGCTTTTCTCAATGAGTCCAATTAGTAAATTTTAGATGTGGCACTTTTTCAAAGTGTCTTGAATTATTTGTCACTAATGTTGCGTTTTGAGCTATACAAATACTGGCAATCATTAAATCTAAATCTGCGATTAGTTGGCCTTTAGATTTCAGCTTTGCTTTAATTTCGCCAAATTTATGTGAAGCATTTTCATCATAGGGAAATATAGAAATTCTGTCTAAAAATCCTGTGATTAGTTTGTGATTTTTTTCTATATGAGAAGAATTATACACACCAAAAAATAATTCAGAATGAGAGATGATGGTAGTTGATATAGCCTTGTTATCAACCTTTAATATTTTATTAGCCACATGAGGTTCGCCTTTTAAAAAGTAAATAATGGTATCTGTATCTAAAACATATTTCATAGCTTAATGTCCTTATCCTTATTGACTCGATCACTATAAATTGATTCAAGCATTTGATTAGCATCAGCATCATCTAATGTACCTGCGAATTCAGATAAAGGAGAATGTTGCCCAAGTTTGCTTTTTTCAAAATATTTCTGTAATGCATCCTCCACAATCTCCGTTTTTGTCATTTCTAGGGTCTCTGACAATGAGAAAAGCATGCTTACCGCTTGTTTGCTCAATCTAAAATTCATGGCTCGCTTCATAATGTGCTCCTCGTAATCAATATGTATATACAATTATAGCATTATATTATATAATGTAAATACATCAGTAATGCGTAGCATCGGTTATTTATGTGATACCTGACTAAGGTATTTAGTATTAAAGACCATTTCCATTGAGTAATTTTTCGTAATTGAAATTTGACCAGTTTATCCAATATCCAGGTGCCAAAGAGACTAATAATATGCTAGAAATATAGTAAAAACTACTTGACAATTCACTTATTATGAGGTAAAATCGCCTTTTATTAATATAAACTGAGGGCCGTCATGAAAGAAGCTGCTGTTACAGATAATCAAAATACGGGTAATTCTAAGGCTAGTCTACCTGATACTATTCTTCTTTATTTGAGGAAATGAAGCCATGTTTTGACATTAACTATATACACTGGCACGCATTGGAGTCTGACTGCTCCCACTCAGGCTTATCTATAGCCGGCCTTTGTAATTTAGATAAATTTGAAGCGCTTTCTGAATTCTTTCAAAGCAATCCTCGCGAACTCGATCTTGCAAAATTGTACAGCTTACTCAAAGAATTATCATTGAATGTCGAGATCTTCATCAAAGAACATGCCGAAAATGTCTTAAGGTGCAACGCTAGGCATGATAAGATTGGTGTCCAATCTTGGTTTGAATCTCGTAAATATTCTCTAGAGCGACTCGAAAGAGACTTACATCGAGTACAAGAGGCTAAGGCGATTTGCACACGTTGGTTAGATAGACTTCAAGGTTTTATGCCTTTACAACAAATAATTAAAACTTCAATCAGATTTAACTATGACAATACGCAACTTTCGGAAGATAAACTTAAAACAGTCCCTCCTGAGATATTAGAAAAGAAGCCGATTTTATTAGGCGATCTTTTAGATTCTGCTAATCCAGAAAATTCCGACAGACTAATCCCTAAAGTTTGATTTTTTCGAGTAAAGGGGGCGGATCTTTCTTTACCCCCACTATTATCTTCCACGGTAGCACGGTAGTATTTTTTTTCAATTTACCCTTCATCCTAATATAGGACCATACTCGAAGCGGTGTGTATTATAAAAAACGTAAATGGAAATGAGACAAAGAAAGATCTGCCCCCTTTCTCGTCTCTTTTGGTATGCTATTCTTAAGGCATCTTAATAGGAATTTATTGATAGGAGATCACGATGTCATTAACGCCTTCAAACATGATGCCTTTAGGCACCATCGCACCCGATTTCACACTCCCAGATACCCTATCGGGGAAAATAGCATCGCTCAATTCGTTGAAATCAGACAAAGGAACGGTGATCATGTTTATTTGCAATCACTGCCCCTACGTGCAGCACGTCATTGCAAAAGTCGTCGAAGTTGCAAAAGAATATCAATCAAAAGGCATCGCATTTATCGCTATCAGCTCAAATGACGTGCAAAATTTTCCTGCCGACTCGCCGGACAAAATGAAAGAAAATGCGATAGGCCACGGTTTTACTTTTCCGTATTTATACGATGAAAGCCAAACAATTGCTAAAGCGTATGATGCGGCTTGCACACCTGATTTTTTTGTTTTTGACAAACAATTAGCCTGTGTGTATCGCGGACGATTTGATGATGCTACACCCGGAAATAAATTGCCTGTGACAGGAAAAAATCTAAGAGAAGCTTTAGATAATTTATTATCCCACTCGCCAATCAATCCCGATCAAAAACCATCGATGGGTTGCAACATAAAATGGAAATAATTAGAAAACCAGCTCATCAATTTGACGTAGAACCGACAACGTTTCAAAAGCTGTGTCGACACACTCGCGACCTACGTGGCCTTTAGCACCACCGGCACGGTCGAGCGCTTGTAATTCAGTGTTTGTGGTGAGCACACCAAAAATAACCGGCACACCATTTTCTAGCGCAACTTGTTGGCAGCCTCGAGTGACTGATTCACACACATATTGATAATGATCGGTTTCGCCTTTAATGACACAACCAAAAGCAATAATGACATTAAATGCACCGGTATCAACCATAGTTTGAGCAGCAATAGGAATTTCAACGGCGCCTGGAACCCAAGCCACAGTGATGAGATCTGAGGTAATTTTAAGCTCGTTTAATCGAATTAACGCACCTTCATATAAGCGCTGAGTGACTTGTTCGTTATAACGACTGACAACAATGCCAACTCGGAATGGCGCTTCTATATCTTTGGGCTTAATAATTTTCATCCTGTAACCTCCATTTTATCAGCTAATAAATGCCCCAATTTATCCCGTTTTGTCTCTAGATAAGTGATGTTATCTACCGTGGGGGGCATCTCCAACGACTCGCGTTGTACCACGTTAATGCCGTACTGTGCAATACCTTCAATTTTGCGCGGATTATTCGTCAACAACCGCACTTGTGTGAGCCCTAAATAACGCAAAATTTGTGCTGCTATGCCATATTCTCGAGCATCTTCAGAAAACCCTAAACGCTTATTGGCCTCAACTGTATCCAAGCCTTGATCCTGTAGTGAATACGCTCGAATTTTATTCACTAATCCAATTCCGCGACCTTCTTGTCGCAAATAAATCATGACTCCACCTTCATCACTCAGACGATCCAGTGATTTGTCTAATTGCCAACCACAATCGCACCGAGCTGAACTGAGTAAATCACCCGTTAAGCACTCTGAATGAATGCGCACTAAACAAGACCCGGTGACATCAATAGGTTCTTTAATAAGCGCAATGTGTTCAGCGCCATCAACCAAACTCTCGAATGATTTAATCGTAAATGCCCCTCGATGTCGTATAGGTAAATTCGCCTTCGCAACTTCACGAACCAAACGATCATGATACATTCGATAAAAGATAATATCGGCTACAGAAATCATGGGACATTTATGAATTTTTGCAAACGTGTTTAACTCTTCACCTTTGGCCATCGTGCCATCAGCATTCATCACTTCACAAATTACCGCCATTGGACGTAAACCTGCTAAACGCAATAAATCGACGCTTCCCTCCGTGTGACCTTGACGTCCGAAGACACCTTTTTCATTCGCCAACAACGGAAAAACATGACCCGGTGTAATGAAATCTTGCGGGGTACTGGAAGGATCGCACGCACGTGAAATGGTCGTTGCCCGATCTGCTGCTGAAATACCGGTATGAACCCCCTGAATAGCTCCGAATGAAACC
>CAYUMZ010000188.1:0-4244 GCA_964446105.1 uncultured Gammaproteobacteria bacterium
GATTATGGCGATAGAGTGATCTACGTCAAAACTCTCACTGGTGAACCAATTGAGATTAACTATCCCCATAAACCTAAAAGACGTTTTGGCAAAAGCTCAGAATAAGCAGAAGTCATTCAATTTGATTTGTTCCCGGAAAAAACAATCGAAGCGGTTGTTGAAAAGCCACCTGTGGAAGAAGAAAAAGAAGAGACAGCCACACCGAAAACAAAATCTCAAGGACGTTGCATTGATACCTCAAAATTAGAACGGGAACGTGTGGTTCATGATATCGCTTCTGAAACAGCTTGCTGTCAACAATGCCAGGGGCATTTAGTGAAGCTTGGTGAGGAGACTTCAGAACAATTAGAATGTGTTCCGGGACGAATAAAAGTCATTGAGCATGTTCGAATTAAATACACGTGTCGACCTTGTGGCACAGTGACGATGGCCCCTAAACCGGCAGCGCCTATTCCAAAATGCATGGCAGGCGCTGGGTTATTGACTGAAGTGATTTTAGCGAAATATGAGCGTCATATTCCGATGTACCGACAGTCCCAGATGTTACTCTCACAAGGCCTTGATATCCCCGATAATACCTTAGTAAACTGGGCACTCTCAGTCTTTGAAGTCTTAACTCCCCTCGCGCAAGCGATGTGGGAGCAGCTTAAGTTCACCCATGTCTTACAAGCTGATGATACGCGTGTGTAGATGCTTGAGACCGATAAAGTAGGATTTATGTGGTGCTATTTAAGCTGTGATCCAGACAACCGTTATGTGTTATTTGCTTATGATGATAGTCGCTCAAAAGAAGTGCCGTTAAAACATCTAACAGATTTTAAGAAAGGGAAATTACAGACGGATGGTTATAGCGGATTTAATGAAGTGCGACTTAACCCTGAGATTAAAGGTTTTGGATGCTTTGCGCATTGTCGCAGGAAATTTGTTGAGGTGGTAAAAATATCCGGTAATAAAATAGGAAAAGCCCATGAAGCCGTGAAGATTATTGGAGAGCTGTATAAGATCGAACGCGAAGCAGAGGGCTTGGATTTTGAAGAACGCCGTATACTTCGTCAAGAGAAAGCCAAACTGATATTAAAGCTATTCCATGAGTGGTTAATAGACAGTTCGACAAAAGTGGGCACGAAGAGTAAATTATCCGAGGCAATCCACTATGCTTTAAATCAATGGGAATTATTATCAGCGTATGTCGATCATGGAGATGTTGAAATCGACAATAACGGGGTGGAAAATCAAATAAGGCCGTTTGCGCTCGGACGTAAGAACTGGCTCTTTGTTGGAAATCATCGAGGAGCCGAAGCGGCAGCATTATTTTACAGCTTGATCCAAAGGTGCAAAATGAACGATATAGAACCGCGAAGCTATTTTAATAAGGTATTAAATCATATTCATGATATGCGATTAGGTAAAATAAATCCAAGGGATTTACTGCCACAGACTATTGAAATAGAAAAAATAAAAACCAAATCAGACGTCAAATGTCAATGAAAATTTGAGGTGGGATTTTTAGGCCGATACCTTTTTTTAGCATTTTATTTATTTTATAATTTTATAGCCCTAGATTATTAATGTTACAATGATCTTGAAGTTACGCTGGTAAACCCATTTTTTATGGCCGGATATAATATCTTCTCAACTGTCATCCGAACTTTTATCAGAACAGACTCAATGAACCTGTTAAGTATCAATATTATTTTGGTACAAAAATACCTGATCACTCGCATAATCAGGCGTAAGTTGCAGCCCACAGCACTTAATAATGCATTCAGTTTATCTCCTCGGCTGCCTTTTAAATAATTTTTCTTCAATTGCCCATCGCGTTTCGCATGACTGAATATCGCTTCTATTGCGTTTCGACCTCTCATTAATTTCTTTAGCCATCGTGTCTGATACGTGCTCTTTTTCCTTGCAATATGAACTTCGCTTTGGGTTTCACTATGACTTTTGTAGACATTGTCAGCAAAGACATGGTGTGGTCTTATTTTATTAATCTTTTCAACTTCATTTAATGCACCTTCCAATGTATGCCCATCATACGGATTTCCTCCCAATACCTGTGTCCCCACGATAAAATTATTTTTCTGGGTCGCTACAACACTGACTTTCACACCAAATTCATAATGCTTATTGATTTTTCCTTTGGCAATGCACTCCGTTTCAGGTGCGTGTAAGCTGTACAATTTATTCTTGCTCGTTTTTGTTTGCAGTAATAATTGTTTTGTTTGCTCTAAAATCTCAGCAAATTGTCTTTTTATTTCTTCTCGATGTTCAAGTTTCCTTTCAACATCTCTTTGCAGACGACCCAAATAGGTTTTCATCTTCTTTAATGCTTTATTTTTAATCTTATGTTGCTGCGTTCTCGCATAATTATTGACTTTAAATAACGTTTTCCTCGATAAAAATGCGTAACTCTGTTTGATCGGTATCTCAAATTTCCTCGCTAATCGTCCTATTTTCCTGATGGCTTTATCCATCAGATTCGCATCCGTAGGATAACTTATTGCCTTTTCTTGAACGGTACTGTCAACATTGACACATTTTACATCGCTACGTTTTATCGTTTTTGTATCTAATCCTAATTCTATCGTTAATGACAATAATTTATCTGCATCTCCTTCTCTCATCCTATTTCGCCATTTTGTCATCGAAGTGGGATGCAATGGAAACTCATGTTGAAAATAAATCTCCCCACAAAAATATCGCCAGTACGGATTTTCTACCCATTTCCTCGGCAAATTTTCATCCGATACATCAAACAATTGTTTTAACAAAAACAATCCAATAATTAAAGGACTGGGTTTGGCGAGTGCTCCTGCATGACTCACAAACCAACTTTGTACAATCTCATCAGCTTTCTCCCAATCAATCGTGTCAGCCATTAGGCATAGTTCATGACAGGGGTTGATCATTTGAGCTAATTCCCTGCGAAAAAGGTCGCGATTGGGTTCTGCTTTAGGTGTTGGTTTCATCAAAAATCTCCTAGGTTTTGTTCCCTATAATTCCTATCCTGGGAATTTTAACACAGTATTTTAAGAGGTTGCACCCTTTATTTCTCGAGTATTTTTGATTAAAAGTGGTTTATTCAGGGTTAACTATTTAAGGTTTATTTTTTCATAACGATGAAATACGAGCTACAGCTTGCTCCATGACGTTGGATTGGGCTAATGAGCCTTTAATCATGATAATGTCTTTAGGTCTGATGTTTTTGCAGATGCTATCGATAAGTTCATTTTCGTCTAAAGTGTGCAAGCCTAAACGATCTTTAGGAATTATATCACACATATTTTTTATATTAGGGCCTATGGCATAAAGTTTGTCGATGTCAGAATCTAGAAATGGGTCTGAAAGTGAAGCATGTAGTGTTGCAGCGGCGGCGCCAAGTTGGCCCATCTCACCTAAAATTAGAATTTTGCGTCCACCGGGTTGTTTTGGAAATAGTTTAAAATATTCAATCGCCGCTTTTACTGAAGCAGGATTTGCACTAATGATATCATTAATAAATTCAATTTCTCCATTTTGAAATGGAATTTTTGAATATAAACAATGGTTAGGAAGGGATTTTATTGAAACGAGATCAGCTGCAGCTTGTTCAACGTTAGCATTAACGCCGCTAACCGCTGCTAGCATGGCTAAGCTATTTCGGACATTGTGGGCACCAGGTAGTGAAAGAGAATATTCTAAAATTTTGCCATGTGCAGAGACTTTGACGCGGCTCGTTTCAAGATCACAATGATAATCAAGCAATCTTATATCTGCAGATCGATGTGCTCCAAATGAAATAATTCTTTGAACATTATTTGCAAGGGCAGCAGTTTTTAAACGGAAATAATAGGCACTATCTCTATTAAGAACAACGGCATTGTCTGGTGCCATTGCTCTGAACAATAAGGATTTTTGATCAACTATTGCTTCCAAGGTGGGATAGTAAAGATGGTGATCGTTTTGAATCTCAGTTACAACGGCTACGTGGGGCTTTGCTAGTTTTGCTTTAGGTAGTGTGTAAATAGGGGCGTCGACTCCAAATTCGAAAACACCATAATCATAATGAGCGGGAGTTTGTGCAATACTTAGCGGTACACCAGGAGCATGATTGAAATTTGAGTTGCTTTCATTTGTTAGGCCTTGCTTACTTAATAAAACAGCGATCCCATGTTTTGTACTGCTTTTACCGACTGATCCAGTAACACAAATGACTTTTCCTTGAAATCGGCTTCGTGCTGCTTTGCCTAATTCACGTAATGCTT
>CAYUMZ010000189.1:0-4237 GCA_964446105.1 uncultured Gammaproteobacteria bacterium
ATGTGTTGAGCGAAAATAATCGCCTGGTAATGAAGCATCAGCATCTGTGCAGTGAATCCATTTTGACAATATTTTTTTATCGAAAATCAATTTTGTTGCTATATCCGTTGCGATTTTTCTGGCTAGTCCTACGCCCGTTTTTATCGGTAAATGATTATTATTTGTTGATCTGTCGATTAGAAGAATTGAGTTAGAATTATTTTTGTGAAGTGAAATATAATTAACGGGCATTGATCTCCAAATTTCTTGAAATCCGCGTTTTGTATTTATAATTAAATCGTGATTTCGATTTTTGGCTTGAATTGAAGAGTTTTCTTGAGAATTTACAATTAACATAATCAGGGTATTATTTTCTTTGATAGACTGCAACGTTTTTATTAAATCCTCAAAATTTTCGTCAAAAGCAGGTATTGTGACAACATTTGAAAAGGTGAAATTAAAATCATCAAAATAAAAAACCTCTTTTTCTGCATATTTTTCAAGGTATTTTTTTATAGCAATATTTTGATTTGTTTTTGCTTTCATAATCAATGTAGGGCAGATTTAATTTGAAGATTGTCAATAATTTTAGCCTCGACGATTAAAAGCTCATTTAGTCGGGGCCTAATTATTTCTGTATCAAAATATTCTTGAGCTAATTCTATAAAAAGCAAATAATGCCTCTCTTCTGATTCAGTAATTTTGGAGTAGAATTTTTTTAATTTCTCATCAGTGAGCGCCTCGGCAATTAACCCAAATCTTTCAGCGCCACGTTTTTCAATAATGCTAGCGATAATGAGTCGGTCTAATAGATACTCTTCAGATCCTCGCCGTTGAGCTTGACGTAATTCATTCACATAAAAGTCTTTTTCATCGCCTTTTAATATAAGGCCTCTCTCATGAACATGTGCCATTACCGCTTTGAAATGCAACAATTCTTCAATCGCTAGCTTTGTCATTTCTTTGACGAGATTTTCTCGGTCCGGATAGTGCAACAACATAGACATCGCCATACTCGATGCCTTTCGCTCACAAGCCGCATGATCCAGTAAAAATGTATCAAAATCAGCCATTACGGCTTCAGTCCACTTAGGACTGGTTGGTGTCAGTAATTCAAATTTCATGCTCTGATTGAAATCCTATAATTGAAACCGATTCAATTTGCCTAATTTTATAGTGACAAGCCCCAGTTTGGGTACGATTCAAGCTAGTTCATCCGTTTAATAATACTTTTTTCAAATTAATTACTGTAACTTGAAATAGGAGTTTCTCTCACTATAATTCCTGAGCTGCTAATATTTCATAGGTTATTTTATGACGATTAATAGATATGTGTCCATAGACACTCCCAATGTTCCGATCAAAGCTTGGGTTCTGGGAGTGCCGTTTGAGGAAACGGCTAGGCAGCAAATTATTAATGTTGCATCATTGCCTTTTATTTATAAACATGTTGCTGTGATGCCTGATGTACATTGGGGAAAGGGTGCGACGGTGGGCAGTGTAATTGCAACGCAGCATGCGATTATTCCCGCAGCGGTGGGTGTCGATATTGGATGTGGAATGGCTGCTGTTCAGACCACTCTAACTGCAAATGATCTGCCAGACGATTTGAGAAAAATACGCACTGAAATTGAACGTGTGGTGCCACATGGAAGAACATCGGGATCGTTTAAAAAAGATCGAGGATCATGGGATCATATCCCTGGAGATGTTGTTTCTGTGTGGAATGAGCTTGAGATAGAATACAAAAAAATTATTGCAAAACATCCTAAAATTCAAACAAAAAATGTTGTTCATCATTTGGGTACTTTGGGCACTGGAAATCATTTTGTGGAATTATGTTTGGATGAAAATAACATCGTTTGGGTAATGTTGCATTCAGGATCGCGTGGTGTAGGAAATTTAATTGGTCAATATTTTATTGAATTAGCCAAAGAAGAAATGCGAAAACATCATATCAATCTTCCTGATGTTGATTTGGCTTATCTACAGGAAGGCTCAAAATATTTAGATGACTATATTGAAGCATTGCATTGGGCTCAGGAATACGCTCGTCTTAATCGTATTCTAATGATTAATCATATTTTAGACGTGCTACGAAAAAATGTAAGATATTTTGAAGTGACAAAAACAGCCGTTAATTGTCATCATAATTATACTCAAAAAGAAAAACATTTTGGTCGTGAAGTGTGGTTGACAAGAAAGGGGGCAATATCGGCCCAGCGCGGTGAATTAGGGATCATTCCAGGATCGATGGGTGCTAAATCCTTTATTGTGCGGGGGTTAGGAAATCCAGAATCTTTTTCGTCTTGTTCGCACGGCGCAGGTAGAAAAATGTCCCGTAATGTGGCAAAAAAAACCTTTACCATAGAAGATCATATTAAAGCGACAAAAGGAGTAGAATGTCGTAAAGATAAAGATGTGGTTGATGAAACGCCTATGGCCTATAAAAATCTTGATGCTGTGATGACTGCTCAAAGCGATCTTGTTGAAATCGTTCACACTTTAAAACAAGTGATTTGCGTCAAAGGATAGTGATACTCTGAATTGGCTAATCTTGTTTTTTAGGGTTATTTGGGACTGCTATCTTTTGAGCTGATTCTGTGGCGCGACGTTTTAAATCTTGAACGTCGGTATTTAATTGTTGTAATGAATATCTGATGCGATTTTCGGCCATGATTTTAAGAGGTAATCCTTTATATTTTGGGTCTAAACTGGCTAAAATTTTTTCTCTAAATTTATCAGAATGGATTTCATTGAATTTGGCTAATAAGCTGTTATATTCGGACTTGAATAATTTTCCAGTTTGCCAAGTTAATTTGCTCGTGAGTAAATTTGTCAATAACCCACTAATATCGGTCAAAGTTTTATCAATGATGAGTTCTACTTCAATATGTTTTTGTCTAGGCTCTTTTTTAGATCTGGTGTTTTCATCTGAAATAAAATCTTTTTGAAATTTATCTCGAATCTGTTTAAGTTCGGCTGGTGTTAAACGTCTTGATTGACCAGAGCTAGTAACTTCTCGCCCCCCTTGCTCATCGTGAGTTTGCATTGGGTCGGGCTTTGGAGGAGTGCCCCTGATTGATAATTTTTTTAACTTTATAGCATTTATGCATTCTACGAATTCGGAATTTTTTTCGGGTCTAAGTAACGCTTCTAGAAGACTTGCTTGAGTGAACAAATCTTCATAGTCACTTACAGAAAAAGTTTCATTTCGTATTCGATCGAGAAAATAATTTAATTTATCTAATAGATCCTTACGAAGTTGATTGGGAAAGAAGTCTTGAGAAATGATTTTATGTCTCGTCATTTTTGCGATTTTACATAATTTTCGATAGATATCTCCGTTTGCTTCTTTGGTCGCTTGGCTTCTTTCGTGTTCTGGGTGAATTTCTTGAATATAACGTAACGCTTTTTCGTGGGCGTCGGCTAGAATTACATCATTGGCCTTTAATAAGTCAATGTTTCGGAGTACAGGAACTCTCTGGCAAAATAAGTCATATAGCCATTTATTTTCCGGACGTTTTAAAAATCCTATGAGCTCATTTAATGCGGCTACCTTTGCAGACCTTTCTTCAGGAGACATATATACCTCGTATTTTACATTTTAAGTATAGCGTATTATATAAATCTGTTTCTGGTGTCGCTGGTTCTGGTGGTTTAGTTACTTCGATATATTAGTTGAAGAATTTCTAGAATCATTTAGTATGTATTCTTCAAAAGAACTAACAACTCAAGATACGACGACATTCTCCCGCTCGGAACTATTTTTTACCTGGCGTTTCTTGATTTGTTACTGACGGTTGTATTTGCTTAAGAGCTTTTTCATAAGTGTTCATAGTCACCTTTGAATTAACATCTTTTTTTCCTTCGAGTTTACCGATTTGATCATTGATGTATGAGCGTGTCCTACTTAGAGCGGCTTCATAAACACTTCTGATCTCTTTTATAGTTTGATCATTTTCAAAGCCAGCGTTTTTTCCATCAAGAAATCTTATTTTAGTGGTAAGTTCACGGATACAAGCATCTAATTGCTTTTTGTTTTTCTCGGGATTTTCCATTAACTTTGTTGTAGATTCAAGCATAGCTGCAGCTGTTTTTAATTCCCGTTCTTCTGATTTAGTCAGCTCAGTTGTAGTTTTTTGAGATTTAGTGGATTGACCGGAAGAGGTCTCAGTCCACTTGGGACCTGCTTTTGAAGGTTCGGTAGCTTGACCTGAAGAAATAGTGGCTGAACGATTTACAAAAGACGCTGGGG
>CAYUMZ010000190.1:0-4224 GCA_964446105.1 uncultured Gammaproteobacteria bacterium
CATGCAAAAATTGGCTGGGAAACTTTTACCGATCGCATCATTAAAGAACTCAACGAAAGGCATAAAGGATTAGTTTTTTTACTCTGGGGCTCTCACGCTCAAAAAAAATGTGAACACATCAATCCCACGCAACATTTTTTACTCAAAGCAGTCCACCCATCCCCTCTTTCAGCACATCGAGGTTTTCTTGGATGCAAACATTTTTCAAAATGCAACGCACTATTAGAACGACAAGGAAAGGAACCTATTGATTGGCAACTTGACGAGGATTCCCGCTAGCAAATTGATTAATGCCTTGCAAAAACAGCGCGGACATCTGCTTCAGAGAAAGTATATTCGTTATTGCAATATTCGCATTTTACAGTCAGTTTTTTGTATTGATTTAGAATTTTATTTGCCTCATCTTGGCCCATCACTAAAATTGCGCTTTCCATTTTTGTCGTATTACACGTGCAACGAAATTCAATTGGCTTTTGTTCAAACATTCGTAAATCATATTCATGATATAAACGACGTAACAAGGTTAGGTCATCTAAAGTCAATAATTCTTCTTCTGTGAGAGTCGCTGTGAGCATCACTATTTCTTCCCACAATGCTTTTGTTTGCTCTTCATCATGTTTATCTTGCCCGACCAGCTGAAGCAATAAACCCACCGCAAATTGATGATTAACAGCTAACCATAAACGCGTTTTTAACTGCTCAGATTGAGAAAAATAGTGTTCCATGACCTGCGCGACAGGCTGATAACTTATCTTGACTATACTTTGATAAACATCAACCTGATTTTCAGGTTGTACAGTAATCACTAATTGGCCGTTGTTTAAGGTATCTTTTAGATCTTCAAAGCTTGAGTCTTCATCCCATTTAGCCAAGCCTCGAATATGTAAGTGATTATTGCATTTCGCGACCAACATCTCTAAAGGACCTTCTTGCCGCATTTGCATTGTCGTTTGACCTTCGTATTTCAATGTTGTCGACAACATCACATTCGAAACCAATGTTTCTCCTAAAAACTTTAAAACAAAAGAAGGGTAGTCTCTTTGTTGGCTAATAATATTAAAACTATTTTCCAAACGGACAATTTCACCTCGAATTGGAGCACCTTCAAAAATAAAACGCTGCACATAATCTTTTTTCATCGATTTATTCCTAGTTTGAAACTAACTCTACTTTTTTCACATTAAATTTTACCTCACGTACAATGAGAAATATCAACGCTAAAAAAGCCCAAAAGGCCAAATAAGAAATTAACACACTCTTTGGTTCATTTGTTCGCTGTATGAAATACGTTACAATTATAGGGCCCGCGCCACCAATAGCTGCCCCACCTATATTATATCCGAACGCGGTCGCAGAGTAACGCAGTGAGGTGGGCACTAGTTTCGGCAAATACGATGTGAGCGGCCCATCAAATGCACCCAAAAACACGGTTAGAAATACAACGCATAATAAGAATAATGAAAATGAATCAGAAATAATAAACATCAACAATGAAATTATTAATGTGCAAAAACAAGCCAATAACATTGTTTTCCATTGTTCAAATCGATCTGATAACCAACCAAATAACAAACAAGCTGCCGCTTCTAAAGATGTCAGCAAAACCGTAAATTTAAGGCTATTGACTGTACTCATAGAGAATTCTTTTTGAAGATAACTGGGCATATACACTAACAACAGATAAGACGCAGAACCCATATATGCTGAGCAGATAATATTCACTAAAACTGAAAACTTTTGATGTCGCATAATTGCTTTTAATGGAAATCGTTGAGTAGTTTCTTCTCGAAGTAAATTCGAGAACTCTGCAGTTTCAGGTAAATTACGTCGCATAATCCACCCAATAATACCTACTGTAGCACCAGCAACAATAAAAGGAATACGCCAATTCTGACTGCAACATAATGCAAGTAGTGAAGCTCCTAACATTCCCAATCCACATGAAAAGGGTGTTATGGACGCTAAAAAGCCTGAATTTCGCCATTGATTTTCTACACAATACACACTACATCCATTATATTCTGCGCTAATTGATAACCCCTGAACAATTCTGCACAATAATAACATTGCAGGTGACAGCCACCCCCAAGAATCATATCCTGGCAATAATCCTATCCCAACTGTTGGAAATGCCATCAGAAGAATGGTGTACGGCAATATTTTTTTGCGACCTATTCGATCTGCAAAGTGACCAAAAACCAGAGCTCCCAGCGGTCTGACCAGGCAACCAATGGCAAATACACTCCATGTCGCTAACCATTGAATTTGCGTTGAATAGAGGGGGAAAAATTCATGACTGATAATCACTGCAAAATACGCATAGAGCGTATAATCAAAAAACTCGAGGAAAGTCCCTAACGTGCAGGAAATTATCAATGACCATGACGGTCTTGTTGTCGCATGCATTTTTCATCTCTACACTGCTGAAAAAGCTTCTATTATGCCACAGTAGCCCGGATATTTCATAGAGGAAAGCATAGTGACAATAGGGTTCTGACTTCTTGATTTTGACACCCATATTGATTAAAAATATTATTTTTCCATTTACCACAAAGGAGACATCATGAAAAAATTGCCTTTTATTGCAGCCCTCTTCCTTAGCATGCAAAGTTCGTACGTAATTGCGCAAACTGTACAAAATTTGCTTCCTGAAGAACACAATTCAATCCAACTTTTTGATAAAGTTTCACCGCTTGTGGTTAACGTTCACCGCTTACAGACTGTCTTGACACAATCACTAGAAACATTGGATATCCAATCAGGCATGGCATCAGGATTTATTTGGAATAAAGACGGTTACATTGTTACAAATTATCATGTTGTACAGCAGGGAAATAAAATTGCTGTAACCTTACAAAAAGGCCGCACCGTCCCCGCAAAAATTGTGGGCACCTACCCTCGAAAAGATATCGCTGTATTAAAAATCGATGATGGGGAAGCACTCAAAGATCTGAACTTAAATGGGTTCGTACATTTTCCTGTGGCAGACTCCTCCAAACTAAAAGTTGGTCAAAAAACATTCGCTATCGGAAATCCCTTTGGACTTGACCGCACTCTCACATCAGGAATTGTTTCTGCGGTTGGGCGTGAAATTCCAGGCATTGCCGGAAAAATTCACAACATGATCCAAACGGACGCTTCAGTAAATCCTGGCAATTCTGGCGGCCCATTGCTCGATAGTAGCGGGCAATTAATCGGTATGAATACCATGATTTTTTCAACGAGCGGCAATTCTGCGGGAATTGGTTTTGCTGTACCTGCCAATGATATTTCACGTATTGTTGAAGCCTTAATTAAGGATGGCAAAATCAAACAACCGGGGATCGGTGTTCAAGTTTTCAGTGATATGATTGCAGATTCGCTGGGCGTTAAAGGAGTTATTATTAGTACAGTAATACCTGATTCTGCCGCGAAAAAAGCCGGACTGAAAGGCACCTATCGTGACGACGAAGGTAATATTCATCTTGGGGATATCATTACTGAAATTAACAATCAACCTGTTAAAACCTTCGATGATCTTAATAATGTCATGGAAAAAGTAAAAACGGGTGACACAGTCACAATAAAATTTATTCGTGATAAAAAAGAGAAAAAAGCCGATATAAAAACTCAGGAACTTAATTAAATAAAGATGGGGTCAAATCTCCAATTGACGACTTCAATAGCTTGAAATCGTCAATTGGAGATTTGACCCCTTATATTATAATTCTAACCACAGTTGAGTACCGACAGTACCACCTCTGCTGCGACGACGCATAAGCCGTTTACGCGATGTTTTTTCGAGTTCGTTCAGCGGAATTTTATTAAACATCGTTGATAATATTGAAGCCACCGCATCACAACCTGTCGCATCCAAATCGATGCGAACCACTCGACAATACGCACTTAAACTCCGAAAAATATCTGATGCTTTTTGAGGCGCTGTCTTAATTCGATAGTCTTCGTACGTAAAAAATTCTGATATCATTAATTGCTCTGCGTGTTCAGCCTCTAATTCTTCAAGCAATATCGCTTGTCTTACTGTTTTAGCCCAAGCTATTGTATCAACATAGGGTTTTAATCGATCCCGAAGACGACGCAGTGGCATTACTACACGCTCATGCCAGGGTCTTATGCGCAACAGTAATTCACGCACGGTGGTTTGATTAAACGACCCCTGCCCATTATAGGCGAACCAACAAAAATACAGAATAACATTCGCATTAAGTCCGAAATGATATTGCA
>CAYUMZ010000191.1:0-4215 GCA_964446105.1 uncultured Gammaproteobacteria bacterium
TGCAGCTTAAAAGGATTTATGGTTGACGTTGTGAGGGAACATAATGACATTAGCAAATTCGATATTTAATGGTGTCGATACTTTTATTGCATGGCTAAATACGTCGTTGAAGCAAACAATGGCGTCTTATTGCTCATTGCAAACGGCCGATAGTCCTACAGTATTAGTGGGACATGATGGTGCGCTGATGTCGATTATTAAAGTTCGGGGTGTGAAAGCTTTAATTGGTACTGAAGAATTTACTCGTATGCAGCAAGGATTGCAATTTGCCTTACAAACAGCAATGAAACGAAAAGGCCATGTGATTCAAGTATTTTTCTCCTATAACAAAGATCAAATTAAAGGAAACATTCACGAAATATTAGAACCAGCCTATGAAACTGCGAAAGTAATACCATTATCTTTAGAAGACTTATTCTCAGAGAAAGAAAATAATTTGGCTAAGTATTGTGCTTATGAAGAAGTTTTTATTGCGTTATGGACTCGTCCATCGGCTATGACGAATGAACAACGTAAGCGGGCAGTTAAAGAAAAAAGAGCGAGTGCTAAAGAGAGAAAGTTACCAGTATTTGTTAATACACAAAATGTGGTAGCAGCACTGGCTGATATTCGCGAACAACACGATTCTTTTGTGAGAGCAATGAGTAATGATTTAAATGGGTTAGGAATCGTAGGCAATATTATGCCTGTACATGAGGCATTGCATGCTGTTCGTCATACGATCGATCCTAATTTTACCGATTCAAATTGGCGTCCATTGTTACCTGGCGACAGAATTACAATTAAGGAGCCTCATAATATTAGTGGGGATATTGGTGATATTTTATGGCCTACATTGGCACGACAATTATTACCGCGTGATGCTGAAAATCTTGACATACGCACCTGTAAAATCGGTGATCTTATTTACGGTTCTGTTTTTATTGATTTATTTCCAAAAGAAATTCAGCAATTCGTTTCGCTATTTTCTAGAACATTACAAACTCAAATTCCTTGGAGAATTTCTTTTTTAATTGAAAGTGGTGGATTAGATTCTGTTAAATTACGCGCAGCCCTTTCATCGGTGCTCAGTTTTGCATCTTCAGATAATCGCTTATTTAATGATTCAGTTAATCTTTTAAAATATATTAATATTAATACAGACGATGCAGTTGTGCGATTACGTGTTGCTGCGTGTACATGGGCTCCTGAAGGGGATATTAGGTTATTACGATCTCGAACAGCGCAATTAGCCAAAGCTATTCAAGGTTGGGGTTCTTGTGATGTCTCAGAAGTGTGTGGAGATCCATTTGATGGGGTATGCTCGAGTATGTTAGGAGTTACTCCTGAAAGTGTTGCTCCAGCATCTGTGGCTCCATTATCCGATGTGTTATACATGTTACCCATTTTTAGACCCTCATCACCCTGGGAACATGGAGCAATGTTATTCCGTACTCCGGATGGCAAACCGTGGCCATATCAACCGGGTTCAAGTCAGCAAACCACATGGATTGATTTAGTGTTTGCTCGACCAGGTTCAGGTAAATCCGTATTATCGAATGCAATTAATTTAGCATTGTGTTTGTCAAGTGGTATTCAACGGTTACCCCGAATTGCAATTATTGATATTGGTCCATCTAGTAGTGGATTAATTTCATTATTAAAAGAAGCGTTGCCAACGTCTCAAAGACATTACGCAGCGTATTATCGGTTACGAATGACTCCTGAATTTGCCATTAATCCTTTTGATACCCAATTAGGTAATCGGTTGCCTACACCACAAGAACGCAGTTTCTTAGTGAATTTTGTAACGTTATTAGCAACGCCAGTCGGTGCAGAAAAACCCTATGATGGTATTACCGATATGGCAGGTATTGTCGTCGATGAAATGTATAAAGATCTTACTGATAATGGTAATCCAAAAGTTTATACACCAGGTGTCGAAGATATTGTTGATGGATGTTTAGAAGAAATTGGTTTTGTACGAGATCAACATTCAACATGGTGGGAAGTTACCGATGCTTTATTTACAGCTGGGTTTGTTCATGAAGCAACATTGGCTCAACGACATGCAATGCCAGTGTTATCAGAAGCAGCTTCTATTTGTCGATTACCTGCCATTGATGATCTTTACGGTAAAATTAAAGCGCCTACAGGTGAAACGTTGGTTGCCGCATTTTCTCGAATGATTTCAGGAGCAGTACGTGAATATCCTATTATTGCGCAAGTCACAAAATTTGATATTGGTGATGCTCGTGTGATTTCCTTAGACTTAGATGAAGTTGCAAAGAGCGGTGGTGATGCTGCAAATCGACAAACGTCTGTAATGTACATGTTGGCGCGATATATTTTAGGTCGAAATTATTTCTTAACAGAAGAAAATGTGGGTGATATGACAGTGGCTTATCGCGATTATCATTCTAAACGTGTACAAGAAATTAGAGAAGATTTAAAACGACTCGTATTCGATGAATTCCATCGAACTTCTCGCGTGCAAGCGGTTCGTGATCAAGTTGTACAAGATATGCGTGAAGGTCGAAAATGGAAAGTTCAAATTGCATTGCTTTCTCAGTCGTTAGAAGATTTCGATGAAGTGATGGTAGAATTCGCAACTTCAGTATTTATTATGGATGCGGGTCCAGAGCAGGCTATTGCAAAAACTCAAAAAGTATTTGGTCTATCACCTACAGCTGTTCGAGCGTTACGAAATCGAGTGCATGGTCCACGAGAAGGAGGTGCAACATTCTTAGCGCAATTTGCAACCAAAGAAGGTATTAATATTCAATTATTAACGATTACCTTGGGCCCTGTAGAATTATGGTCTTTTAGTACTACAGCTGAAGACGCCAATATTCGTAATCAATTGTATCGAAAATTAGGCCCACGTGAAGCAAGAAGAGTGTTAGCTGCATTATTTCCTGGTGGTAGTGCGACGAAATTAATTGAAGAACGTTTGGCTGATTCCCGTGAAAAATTTGGGGTTAGCGACGAAGAAGCTAAAGGCGGTGTCATTGATACACTAGTCGCAGAAATTATTACTGCTTACAGTAAAAATCCTGATGTTAAAGTGTTGATGACAGCTTAGGCCCAGGACTTCCCGCGATCACCCAGGGGTGAGACTCTCGCGGGTAACTCTTTCCACTATTTATCCCTCAGAGCCCCACCCCTGGGTGGAGTCGCTTAATGTATAGTGGTAACACTAGCCTAGTCTTAATTTTTAGCAGCAAAATTACGCGATTTTTTACGTCGGTGAGCGGTTTTCACTTTGTGTTTCGAGACAGCATAGGTTGGATTTGCATCAGTGAGTAAAACATTAACCACATTTCTAATAAACGGCAGTGTAGGTTTTAATAAATAACCTGGCCCCTGATTAATTGTGAGAGCCATATAAATATCGCTTTTTGGAAACCACATCACAATGGCTCGGTATCCTGCCGTGGTTCCATTATGCCACCACACCGGTCCAATACTGCTTGATCCAGAAGACATTTGAATAATTCCGAGACCGTAACCATATCCGACTTGCCCTTCATGAAGGTGTGGTATGGGTTGTCCACTGCGACAATTCGATGTTCGCCCTTCACACACTAAACTTAACATTTTTTGTAGTTCATTTTGAGGGAGAATTTTACCTTGCATTAAATCATACCACCATGCTAATAGGTCTTCTGAAGTTGTGACAATAGCACCCGCTGTGGAAGCCCAAGACATATTGTCATAAGTAACGTCTTTACCTTTAGCATTATATCCATGAGCCATTCTTGATAAATAAGATTCTGGATACAGACCTGAATAATAATAGGTATTTAATAAATCATTGGCCGCGTTGCTGTGTATATACTGATTCATAATTTGACTCGCGGATAATCCCGTCACACGTTCAATGATCATACCGGCGAGAATATAATTTGTATTTGAATATTTCCAACCTCTGCCTGGCTCGAATAACATTCGAGAGCCAGCCATGCTCACTAATTGTTCTGGCGTGAATCCAGCTTGTGGTGTTTCTTTTCGAATTCTATTGAATTGACCCGTGTTAGTGTAGTTGGGTATTCCACTAGTATGATTCAGTAATTGACGTATGGTGACATTTCCCCAACGAGGATATTGAGGCAAATATCGTGTGATGGGCTCATCAATATTGAGTTTTCCTTCAGATTCCAATTTTAAAATAATCATGGATGTGAAGGATTTAGTAATACTTCCAGCTTGAAAAAGTGTTTTGTTATTAATGGG
>CAYUMZ010000192.1:0-4204 GCA_964446105.1 uncultured Gammaproteobacteria bacterium
AAACCGTTGAGGGGTATCCCCCCTCCCAGGGTTCGAATCCCTGCCTCTCCGCCACTTAGGAATGCATCGACTTAGTCGGTGCATTCCTAAGTGAAGGAGAAACCCTCCAGTACTGGTTAAGCTTTTTTTGGGAAAGATATGAGTTTGCGGGAACGGTGGGAGCCCTTATAAAGCGTGAACTTTAGATTGGCTATTGTTGTACTTAAGTCTCGGAGATGAAGTTGATAAGAACACTGATTGTTGACGATCACAACTTAGTTCGTCATGGCATACAAAGTATGCTTCAAGGGGTAGATGGAATTAAGGTTGTTGGTGAAGCGCTAAATGGCGAAGAGGCAGTAAAACTCGCGAGAGAAGTTCGTCCAGATGTCGTTCTGATGGATTTAAAAATGCCCGGTATTGGCGGTCTAGAAGCCACGCGTAAATTACTTCGAATTGATCCAGATATTAAAGTACTCGTCGTAACAGTGTGTGATGATGATATTTTTCCCGCTCGTTTGCTCCAGGCCGGAGCTTCAGGCTATTTAACGAAAGGCTCGAAAAAAGAAGAACTTATCCAGGCTATTCGAGCAGTGCATTCTGGTCAACGCTATATTAGCCCAGCCATTGCACAACAATTAGCGTTCAAACATCTTACAGATTCAGACGATTCACCGATTGAGTCATTGTCTGAGCGGGAATTACAAGTGATGTTAATGATCGTGAACGGATTGCGTCCAGCTGAAATTTCAGAAAAACTGTGCTTGAGCCCCAAGACGGTTAACAGTTATCGATATCGATTATTTGATAAACTTAAAGTTAAAAATGATGTTGAGTTAACCTTATTAGCTATTCGACATGGTTTAATGGATTCGGAAGATGTGAAGCAGTCAGACGACGAAAGCTAATCTCATGTTATGGCAGATTTTGAACCCAAAACGCTGATAAAAAATCTTTCTTCTGCTCCTGGCGTTTATCAGATGTTTGATGCATCCGGTGATGTTATTTATGTCGGTAAAGCTAGAAATCTCAAAAAACGAGTATCAAGTTATTTTTCCCGCACTATTCAAGATCCTAAAACCCAATCATTAGTAGCGTGCATTGCTAATATTGAAGTCACATTAACGCGAACAGAAAATGAAGCTCTACTCTTAGAAAGTAATTTAATTAAAAAATTCTTGCCCCGTTATAATATCCTTCTGCGTGATGATAAATCATACCCATACTTATTTTTATCAGCACATCCTGAATTTCCTCGACTAGATTTTCATCGAGGGGCAAAAAAAGCAAAAGGAAAATATTACGGTCCTTATCCCCATGGCGGATCAGTGCGCGAGACGTTATCGCTGTTACAAAAACTATTTAAATTACGTCAATGTTCAGAATCTTTTTTTCAAAATCGAACACGGCCTTGTTTGCAATATCAAATTAAACGATGTACTGCACCGTGTGTAAATTTTGTAACGCCAGAAGAATATCAAGAACAAGTTCGACATGTGCAATTATTTTTGGGTGGAAAAAGCGAGGAAATAATCAATGAATTATTGGATAAAATGCATCAAGCGTCTAAAGATCATGATTATGAACACGCAGCAAAATTTCGTGACCAAGTAGGTACATTACGACGGTTACAAGAAAAACAATATGTTGTCGGTGACAAAGGTGATATTGATGTGCTAGGTACTGTTTTAGAAATGGGTGTGATTTGCATACATGTGATGACAATTCGAGCAGGGCGATTATTAGGTGGAAAAGCGTATTTTCCAAAATGTCCTCCGGGTGCCACATTAGAAGAAACTGTGAGCAGTTTTATGAGTCAATATTATTTGAATATGGTGCGCAGTGAAGCAACGCCAAAACGAATTGTTCTTGGAATTTGTTTTGAAGAAGTAGACTGGCTTGCTTCTGCATTATCGGAACAAATGAACTCTGATATTAAAATTGTGACAAAAGTGCGTGGTCTACAAGCACGCTGGTTAGAAATGGCTAATGCCAATGCACAGTATGCTTTAACACATCACCTGGCCAATAAAATGAGTTCGTTTCGACGTATGGAAGCGCTGCAACAGGCCTTACATTTATCAGAAATGCCGGAAGAAATTGAATGTTTTGACGTGAGTCATACGCAGGGAGAGGCGACTGTGGCTTCTTGTGTCGTTTTTAATCGCGAAGGTGCGAAAAAATCCGATTATCGTCGATTTAATATTCATGATGTTACTGCAGGAGATGATTATGCCGCAATGGAACAAGCCTTAAAAAGGCGTTACACAAAATTAAAATCTTCAAGTGCGAAACTTCCTGATATTATATTAATCGATGGAGGGAAGGGACAATTACATGCCGCCGAACGTGTGATGGAAGAATTACAAGTGAGTGGTGTATTGCTCATTGCCATTGCAAAGGGGCGCTCTCGAAAACCTGGAATGGAAGTTTTATTAATTCAAGGACATGATCAACCCGTGCGACTTTCCGCTGATTCTTTGGCCATGCATTTATTACAACAAATACGCGATGAAGCGCATCGATTTGCCATCACTGCGCATCGTGGCCAACGAAATAAAGCACGTCAACATTCATCGCTTGAAGATATTCCCGGAATTGGTGCTAAACGCCGTCGTGCGTTGTTGCAACATTTTGGTGGTCTGCAAGAAGTTCGTCGAGCGGGTGTTGATGCTATCGCTAAAGTAGCCGGTATTAGTCGTCAGCTTGCTCAAAAAATTCATGATGCGCTGCGATAAAAGAGTGTTAGAAATCGTCAATTAGAGATTTAACCCCTCTATTTATGGGCTAGGGGTTGGCGGGGTCTTTTGTTCAGAAAGATTAATGTTGGTTTTAGGGATGCGTTCATCGAGGAATTTTAGAGTATTCATTATTGAAGTATATTTGCTTGGAACGTTTATTGCATTGACGAGATAGCGACGCATTCCAGCGACTTCTTTTTCAAATTTTTTATTAGCACGAGCTCTATCTTCAAGTTCTTGAACTTTCATTTCTATTTTGTTTAATGCGAGGTGAGGCAGAGTATGTTCATTTAATTTCATAAATTCTTTTTGTGCTTGGCCTATTGTGCGAAAGTTTGTGCGAGAGGGCAGTGAGTTAGTGGTGGTAGTCCGGTCGAGTAAAAATATTGCAGCACCTGGTTTTGAAATAATAATGAGCTCATCAATTCTGTTGAGTCTCGCGTTAAGCTGATTCCAATCTTCTTGAGTGTGATTTTTTTTACTGACAGCTGTATAACAGTTCGTAATTTTCTCTTGCAGAATCTTACGCTTACTTTCATCGGCAATTGAAGCTAAAGAAAATTTAAGTTGCTCAAAAGCCTCCACGGTATCAGGCCCGATCGGTATTAATTTTCTAACCGGTTGAGCTGTTGCGCCTAATTCAGGCTTAGTAGGTTTGATTAACGCTCTGAGTTTTTCAAATATATCTTTCATGAAATACCTCGCTGAACTGTATATACTTCTATACCTTAATTTTAGTATATTTATATAAATATTCAAATATGGGCGTTAGCAATAAGCGAATAGCCTCAGCAGTTAAACTTGGTCTATACTTACAGTAGGTGCAGTGTGGAGCGATAGGTATATGGCAGAGTTCAAGGGTAAGTGGGCTTTAATTACAGGTGCGTCGTCGGGGCTTGGGAAAGTATTCGCCGAAAGGATGGCTGCGGCTGGCGTAAAGCTGGTACTGGTGGCACGAAATGAAGAAGTTTTAAAAAGTCTTGCCACAGTGCTTAAACATGATCACAACACTGATTCTTTGATTATTGCAAAAGAATTATCACAGGAAAATGCAGCGGAAGAAGTGTTTGAAGCGGTTAAAAATGCCGGTATAACAGTTGATATACTTATCAATGATGCGGGATTTGGAATTTACGGTCGATTTGAGTCTACTGATCTTAATACTACAGAAAAATTGATAAAGGTGAATATTGCTGCATTAACAGCTCTTACACATTATTTTTTACCCGGAATGGTTGAAAAAAAATCAGGCATCGTAATTAATATTTCAAGTTTAGCTTCATTTGTTCCTATACCGAATTTTGCGGTCTATTGTGCCTCTAAAGCCTATGTTCGATTATTCACCGAAATTCTCTATCATGAATATAAAAATATGGGCATCCAATTTCTTTGCGTATGTCCAGGATCAACCGATACCCAATTTTTTAAAAATGCAAAAATGAAACCTAGTCAGCCTGTATTGGCCAGTCCAGAGTTGGTTGTCA
>CAYUMZ010000193.1:0-4193 GCA_964446105.1 uncultured Gammaproteobacteria bacterium
ACAATCTATCACTTTTCGCTATGAATGCATGTGCGATACTCAGGATACTGAACTCTAGATTTTGTGCTACAATTAAACATAGGTGAAATATATACATAATTTAATGAGATTTACTATGCGCAAAGTCCTTTTATTGATATCTGCTATATTACTTACTTTGTCCTTCAGTATCTGCGCTGATGTCAGAATACGCGGGTCCGTTCGCGTTTGGGGTGCTCCCCCTGTGCAATATAGAACCTATTATTACCCATCCTATCCATACTATTACTATCCCTCTAATTACTATTATAATCCTTCTTGGTATGGCAATAGGTACTACTACTATTCTCCACGCTATAGACATCCTTATTACCGTCATCACAGACAACATGATCACTGGTAAGTTCTGAGCCTTGATTCTGTGCGTGCCACGGGCGTGTCGTCGACGGGCGTGTCGTCGGACGTCGGGGCGTGTCGCGGGCGTGTCGTCGTATCTTGAGTTGTTAGTACTTTTTTAAAATCATCATAAATTCTAATTTCATTGCTCTTAAAAACTATTGTTTTTTCCTAGGAATAGACTTTTAAGGGCTCATTAATTACAAAATAAAAAAACAGAAAAATAATCATACTATAATATAATCCCATCAAAGATTTAAAATAAAATATAGCATTTTATATACGGTAAATAGTTAATATAGATCTCGTTTTATCCGAAGTACAAACAACTCAAGATACGACGACAAGTCCGCGACAAGTCCGACACGCGCGTAGATATTGGTAAAGGTAAAAAATAGTCTAAACACTTACTTTTTTGCGGGTGCTTGCTCTGATTTAAATTGAGTGATTGCCTTATTAACCACGTACAGGCTTTCTTCCACAGCCTTAACCGCAGTATCTGCTCCCAGCGTTCCCCGATTTTCTTCTAACTTATAATCGATTAATTTCTGTTCAAGGCCTTCTTTGAGCTTCTGATAAGCATGTTCTACCAAACCAGGAAACTTTTTTTTGTACTGCTCTAGTTGAGCTGTATTTGATTTACGTTCTTTTTCTGTTTGTCTACCCGGAGTTTCATGCAGGCCATGGTGCTTTTCTGCCAGTTGTTTCATATTATCAATTATTACATCAACTGCGCGACTTCTAAGCTCTTTAGCCATCGCATCAGAAATTAAACCCACTTTTGGCTCTATTTTTCGAAGTTTATCAAGACTTTCTAGATCTTGTTTCTTTAAAAATGCTATAAGTGATTTTGGATCACCATTTTCTGATTTTTTCAAAACAACTACAGCAGGTAATAAAACTTTTACATTAAATTGTATTAAACCCTTCAATGACTGTTGAGATTCAGCTTTACGTTCATTATTTTGTTTTGATTCTGTCACCAGTTTTTGTACCTCTTCATGTGATAAAGGATTTACTGACTTTGGACTTGAGTTAAGCTTATCTGCTTGTTGCTCTTTTAATGCTGCCCTAGCCCAAGCCAACAATTTGATATTCTTAACATCTTTGGATAAAACGAGTAATAATTGTTGGTCTTGTTGTTTTAAAAACCCAATTATCTGACCCTTTGTAGACCCTTTCCTTTGGAAATCCTTACAGTCTTCTACTAATTTCAGATACTCTGTTGTAGACCTAATTCTATCAATTTCAACTTTATTTAACTTTCCCATAATACCACCTCCATTAACATTTCTGATCCACGATTCGATTATTAAATTGGAAGTTTCGTGTACCAATTAACAATTTGCCCTGTACCATCTTAATTATAGCCTATATCTCGGGAGTCTGATCTCGATAGTGGCAATCTGACCTGGACACAACGACTCAATTGAACTATACTAGTTGTATAAACCAGTTGATTAGGAGAAGCTTATGATTGAGATTGGTGCATTTGAGGCAAAAACACATTTTTCCGAGCTATTGAAGCGCGTGGAGCAAGGCGAAGTTTTTAATATTACCCTGAGAGGAAAGCCTATCGCAGTGCTAGCATCACCCGAAGCAGAGCGAAAAAAACATACCTTTGAGGCTTTTCAACGGCTGATTAAAATTAAAAAAGCCCATCCTATTGGTACGAGTGACGAAATTACAGCTTGGAAAGAGGAAGGCAGACGATGATTATCATCGATAGCTCAATTGTTATCGCGAACACTTTGCCTGATGAAAATAATCACTATGCCGATAAAGTCCTTCAGATGCTCGCTGAAGACAAACTTCAAGCCTACGTTCCGGCAATATTTTATATGGAGTGTTGTAATGTATTGTTGATGGCTGAACGTTCTAAACGTATCGATAGATCATCTCGTATTGAGTATACGGACATGATTGCTGAATTGCCTTTAGATGTAGACCATATTTCAGCCAATGAAGAAAGTATTCATGAAATATCAACTATTGCAGAAACCTTCAATTTAACATCTTATGATGCTTCTTATCTTGAGCTTGCAAAGCGCAAAAATAATCCTTTAGCTACCTTAGATAAAAAACTACGACTAGCTGCAGAAAAAATGAATTTATTCTTTAAACAGTAAAATATTATGACGCAACAGTTCCCAAATAACCCAAATGCTGCAGCTTTAAAATTATTTGTTGCACAGCAGCAGTAGGTTCTTCGGTAGAAGTATCAATGATTAATTCAGCGAGCTCAGGAATTTCATATTCACTGCTGACACCGGTAAAATTTTCAATTAATCCCTTACGAGCTTTTTTATAGAGTCCTTTTCGATCGCGCTGCTCGCAAATTGCTTGCGGCGTATTAATATACACTTCAATAAAACCACCAAACGGCGTCACAATATCACGAAGTTGACGCCTGATTTTTTGTAAAGGTGCGATCAACGCTAAAATTGCAATTCCGCCATGTTTTGTAATTTCGCGTGCAACATAGCCCGTACGTAACATGTGTCTTTCACGATCTTCTTTTGAAAATCCTAATTCTGAGGATAATAATTTTCGCATGGAATCACCATCGAGTACGCTCACGCGTCGCCCACCCAATTCCATTAATCGCCAGTGTAATGCATGGGCTAATGTTGTTTTTCCTGCACTGGGTAATCCGGTTAATAATATGCTAAATCCTTGTTGGTGTTTGGGTGGAAATGCCGCTTTCAATTGCGCTACCACATCAGGAAAACTGAACCATTCTGGAATAGGAATATCCTCTGCAAAACGACGTCGTAATTCTGTTCCTGAAATTTTTTGTACGGTTTGATCCGGCGTCACTTCATTGACAGGAATATATTCATTACGTTCACTCACATACACCATTTCGTGCATGGGCATCATTTGTAATTCTAATTCGTGTTGATGTTGCGCAAATAATTCTTGTGCAGCATAAGGTGGATAAAAACTTTGCTGATTATCACCAAACGTGGGCCCTGCATGATCGCGCCCAACAATCATGTGAGTGCAGCCGTAATTTTGTCGAATTATTCCATGCAATAATGCTTCTCGAGGCCCTGCCATTCTCATGGCGTATGGTAATAATGATAGATGTGTGGTTTGTTCTGGATAATGATGCAACAACGATTGATAACATCGCACGCGCGCATAATGCTGAATATTATCGGCGACTGCACCATCGGATGGATGTAGCAACAAGTTGGCTTCAATTTGGCGCATGGCTCTCAGAGTTAAGGCATAATGCGCTCGATGCATGGGATTTCGCGTTTGAAACGCCACAATTCTCTCCCACCCTCGCTGAGTAAATAAGTCACGCAATTGTTGAGGTGTTTGTCGTAAAGTACAAAAGTCATAACGGGGCGGTAATCTGACCCCCGTCAGAGTACCCCCTAAATAAATTTCAGCGGTTTGATCTACAATATACCGCACACCGGGATGATTCAAATCAGTAGAACCATAGACAGATTCTACTTCGAGGGATTTGTCGGGCTTCCAAAGCGAAGTCACTGTTAATATCGCGATCAGCAATCCTTCGGTATCATAGAGTGCTACAGACTGCCCTATCGTAAGCTTCTCAGAAAACTGGGCCGTTACATCTAATATGATGGGCATTGGCCACAAGGCCCCATTAGCCAAATGCAGGTTTTTCACCACGCTTTCATAGTCGGTCTGGCCCATAAAACCGGTTAAAGGAGAAAAGCCACCATTGAGCAATAACTCTACATCGCAGAGTTGACGGGGCGTGAGAGTCCATGCAGGCAATGTATAGGACTGCTGCTGCAGTGCAAGAGCCTCTTCATGATCAACGATACCGTTAA